>JAQYWP010000723.1 GCA_029379285.1 Rhizonema sp. PD38 | reverse complement strand
AGCGGCTGAAGTTCCTTTTGAGGTAAGTTGAAATAACTGGTAGCATCAGCCAGGTGCTTTAGTAGTGTGGATTGTGGTAAGGGTCCAAGCAAGTGATTCCAAGGTAATATAAGATCTGTTGACCAGTTATCATGAACGTAGAAATCTAAGTTGGGTATTTGTCCTTTAAGTTGTTTGAAAGCACGGCGATAACTGCCTAAGGAGTCGCCATAATCACGGGTAAGTTCCAAAAGATGGGATAGTCTGCGATCGCCCCTGGATAACAAAGCTTGTATAATTGACCAATTATAACTTTCCGGTCGAAATTCTATACCTTGCGGCTTAAGTTGTTTCTGTAAAAGTTGTAACCGCTTTTCTGCTTGCCGATTGACTCCAAACCACTGAAAGGGCGTATGTGCTTTGGGAACAAAGGTGCTACAGCCAAATGTTAAGCGCAAGGAAGGCACAGTTTTTTTCAGATTACGCATCATTGCCACGGTTTGTTCTAAATCCTCTGCTTCTTCACCGGGAATTCCTACCATTCCATAAAGTTTCAAGTTTGTTAATCCACCAGCTTTAGCATTGATGGCAGCTTGGATAATTTCATCGTTATGTAATTTTTTATTGATAATTTTCCGTAAATTCTCTGAACCACTTTCTACAGCAATTGTGAGCGAGCGCGAATCTCGTTTCGCCAAAATTTCGGCTAATTTTACTGTTACGGTATTTGTCCGTACTGAGGCAATACTAAGACGCACATCATCGTATCTTGGCTGATTCAGATGATCGAGTAATGTTTCAAACTCCGGATGTTGAGTGACAGAAGCCCCCAATAATCCGATGCGTTTTGTCACTGATAAACCTTTTTCAATCGCTGGAATCAGTGAACCTTCCACACTTGCTGTTCTAAAAGGAAGCGTTAAATAACTTGCCAGACAAAAGCGACACATTTCTGGGCAACTTCTGACAACTTCCACCATATAAATATTTTCCCACGCGGCTTTTTCCGTCACAACCGTTGACGTTGAGAGGATATTTCCCCGATAGGTTTGCTTTTGCACCACGGCAGGGATGTCTGTAGAGATTGGTTGAACTGACTTGACAAATCCATCTGATGCATGATATTCAACCTCGTACAAACTGGGTACATAAATTCCCGGCACCTGTGCAAGTGCTTGCAGTATAGTTTGTCTAGAGGCATTTCTAACAGATTTGTAAGCGTCAATAAAATTTCCCAGCAGGTTTTCGCCATCTCCTAGCAAAATGACATCAAAAAAATCAGCGAAAGGTTCGGGGTTAGCAGTGAGTACAGGACCGCCACCAAAAACTATGGGATGATGATCATCACGGGAAGTTGCTCTGAGAGGAATTTCTAGAGATTCCAGTAAATTCAAAATATTGACATAATCCAGTTCCCATGACATGGAAAAGCCGAGTATTTCTGGTTTTCTCGGAAGTTGTTCGTGGGTATCGGTAAACAGACGACTCACCTGCATATCAGAACGCATTGTTAAAGTTGCCCACACTACTTGATAGCCAAGGCTTGTTATCCCTACAGTATAATCATTCGGAAAAGCGAAGATGGTGGGGATGGCGTCTGTGTTGGGAGTTGCGGGGGTAAAAAGTAGGCGTTCGGTAGTAAATACAGATGATGTCACAGGTGTTTGTTAGAAAGTGTTAATGATAGCTTGTCAATATTCCGACTTCTTAAAAAAGTCGGTAATCTAAAGCTATTTATATCTAATTTTAAGGCACAGAATTATGATGTTAAAAAATAATGTCACACTATTAGCTAGAATAATCGGCAAAGCTTGGAGATAAAAACCGTATATTAGCCATAAAAAAACACCTAAATTGAAAGCAATCAGCATAGAGTAAGAAACATCTTTAGCTGATTTTGTTTGCCAAGTTTTTATGAGTTGAGGCAAGAATGCAAAAGTCGTTAATGTCGCAGCAGCTAACCCTAAAATCGTAAGAAAATCCATTCTTCTGCAACCCTTTATATGAATTAAAATATAACGTTAGACTGGCATTTGTATTAGCTCAACTGATTCTTTTAGGACTTACGCCTCTACTCATTCTTGGCGTTCTTGGCGTCTAAAGCCCTTCGGGCATGGCTTCGCTAAGGCGGTTCAATAAATTAAGCCTTTCAGCAACTTTCGCATAAGTCATATCTTCTTAATTCTATCACTATTAATTTTTGATTCAGATATATATCTAAGCCACTTTTTCAGATAAGACTTAACCCAAGCATACTTTCGTTCTCTAGCTCACTCCTAAGAATGAGATAATACTGAACTATTCGCCTAGTAATCTAGTCGTCAAATAAAGAATACAATGTAAACTTTTGAGTTTAGAGGTGTCCGATGTACTTTTCGCCGATTCTTAATGACTTAATCGCGCCTTCCCCATCTTATGCGGCTTTAATTTTCGATTGTGACGGCACACTAGCAGATACCTTATCTGTACATTTCCAGACTTTCGTGCTGGCGTTTCAGAAGTTTGGAGCAGAGTTGCCAGAGTCGTGGTTTTACGAACGCACGGGACTTCCTGCCATCGAGTTGATTCAAGCGTTCAACCAAAGTTTTGGTTATGCGATCAATGAGTATGTTGTCGATGCGGAGCGGCAACGGTATTTTTTAGACTTAATTCATCAGGTGCAAGAAGTGCCAGCAGTAGCAGAAATTGCACGAGCGAATTACGGCAAAGTGCCAATGGCGGTTGCCTCCAATGGACACCGGTTCCTTGTAGAGTCAATAATCGATGCAATTAAGCTGCCATCGCTATTTAATACGCTCGTCACGCTAGCCGATGTGTCAGTGGGGAAACCTGCGCCCGATTTGTTTTTGCTAGCAGCTAAAAGAATGGGCGTTGCACCCGAAGATTGTATCGTTTATGAGGATAGTGATAGTGGGCTGGAAGCAGATCGTCGAGCCCGAATGCGATGGATCGATGTCCGAATTCTGAGACAAACAGTATGAGTCAAACAGAATTAGCGATCGTATTATGGTGGCAACGCGGTGTGATCTACGAAATCTACCTGCTCAGCTTTCAAGATAGTTGCCAGTTGGTTAGGATTGGCAAAAGCAAGGGCAGCACTCCTACTCCTATTGACACTAAGAAGTACGCCAACACTCTACTATGGTGATGAAATTGGCATGACGGATGTGGCGATCGCAAAAGAATTAGAGCAAGATCCGTGGGGTAAGCTACAACCCGTCTTAGGGCAGCGATTCAGCCCGAACTCCGATGCAGTAGGATAGTATTGAGCTGAGTTCAATGGGTTGATTTAGGCACAAAAAAAGCGCTCGACTGTCACAAAAGCAAAAATAAAAAAACTGTCTGTTGCAATGTCTACGCTTTGTATCTCGGCTCAATGTAACCCAGCTAAGCGCAAACCGAAAAGATACCGTGAGAAGTTGGCATCAAAATGTTACTCAAAACGACTGTAATATTTATAAAACCTTACACTGTCCATGATGACGCAACAAGTGGTCACACAATACCAGTGCTACCATAGCTTCAACCATCGGAACTGCACGCGGTAATACACAAGGATCGTGCCGTCCTTTTGCTGCCAAAACTGTTGCTTCACCTTCACGAGTTACAGTCTGCTGCTCTTTTCTAATAGTTGCCGTGGGCTTAAATGCGACACGTAGGATGATGTTTTCACCGTTGGAAATTCCACCTTGAATTCCACCAGAACGATTGGTTACGGTGCGAATTTCATTATTTTCATCGATATAATATTCGTCGTTATGTTCAATGCCAGTCAGTAGCGTTCCTGCAAAACCCGAGCCAATTTCAAAACCTTTGCTGGCAGGGAGAGACATCACACCCTTAGCGATATCCGCTTCCAATTTATCGAAAACGGGTTCTCCTAAGCCTTTCGGTACGTTTCTGGCTACGCATTCCACAACACCGCCAATCGAGTCCCCTTGTCTGCCAATTTGTTCAATTAATTCAATCATCCGTTCTGCACATTCGGCATCAGGACAGCGGACGATGTTGCTTTCAACTTCTTCTAAGGTAATTTTATTTGGATCAACGACGCCTTCTAAATCTTTGATACGCTTGACGTAACCTATCACTTCCACATTGGCGACTTGACGAATGATTTTTTTGGCGATCGCACCTGCGGCAACTCGTCCAATTGTCTCCCGTGCCGAAGATCTCCCACCACCCTGCCAATTGCGAATGCCATATTTTGCATCATAAGTTACATCTGCATGAGAAGGGCGATACTTCTGTGCCATCTCATCGTAATCCTGGGGACGAGTGTCTTTGTTCCGCACTAAGATGGCGATCGGCGTTCCCAGCGTTTTCCCCTCAAATACTCCAGACAAAATCTCACAGGTATCAGCTTCCTTACGAGGCGTTGTTATTTTACTTTGTCCTGGTCGTCTTCTATCTAACTCCACTTGAATTTCCTCAGCTGAAATTTCTAGGAGTGGAGGACAACCATCAATTACAACTCCCACACCACCACCGTGGGATTCGCCAAAAGTAGTGACGCGAAACAGATGCCCAAAAGTATTACCCATGGTATTGAGGATTTGTATCAATGGCTAATTCTACTAAAGTATTCTCTCACTACTAAGCAAAAAAAGGTATAAAGAGCTGCTACTCATTTGTTTGAGTTTTTGCTGATTGTTTCGATTTTTAAAGAAACTTAAGTAAGTCGGCATAAATAAATAAAAGTTTGTAGTAAGCGCTTACTACGAGCTAATTTTCTCAACTTTACTTTTCTTTACATAATTATGTTTTTTATTGCTGACTTACTTAAGTGATTTATACAAATTAAAAAGCACCCCCCGTTTCCGAAGGGCGATTTTATATTGGAGACGCGACATGTCGCGTCTCTAGATAATGATTAACCGTTGATTGCAGGTGCAGCAAGTGCAACAGGAGCGGACTCACCAGCAGCCAAGTCGAGAGGGAAGTTGTGAGCGT
>JAQYWP010000722.1 GCA_029379285.1 Rhizonema sp. PD38 | reverse complement strand
TTTTCTTCTTTTCACTACTGCACTTTTTGTCTAATTTGTCAATGCGTAAGTCCTGGTATTAACAAAAAACCCGCTAGAACGCTCTAGTGGGTACAATCTTAAATATTAAAACTTGAAACTTGAGACTCCGCATGACAACAAATCAACCACCAACAGTAGAAGAACGCTTGAGCCGCTTAGAGATATTGTTCAGCAACGTGGGAGAAACGGTACTCGCTCAAAATGATACCATTGCTGCAATAGGAGCAAGAGTAGACCAAACGACTCAAAACGTTAACGCTCAAAGTGCCACAATTGATGTTTTGGTTGCCAACATCCAACAGTTGACCGAAAACGTGGCGGCTGTAAACCTTCATAGTAGATTCATTAGCAGAGCAAGCAGCACAAGACAGGCAACAAGCTGCTATCGACCGTCAAAACTTCAGCAGACAAATCCAACAAATTTTTGAGTATTTGCGAGATCGTAACGGCGGTAGTCCTCCACCATAAGCTAATTAATTTTTAAGGAGTTGAACTGCTGTATTCCATAAGTTGCAGCAGTTTTATTTTGCTATGAAGATAAACATCAGAGATCATCCACTGCCATCATTGCCCCAACAGCGTAAAACCCCAGGAACCACACCATAGCAAGGGATTTAAGCCGTTCTTCCTCTCTTCACCCGTTGGCTGGGTTAAAGGCTTCCTAGCTCATCCTAGAGGGGATAGATCCAAGGCACTACGTTTGTACTACCGTCAAACATTTGCCTACCTTGATGGGAAGCTTGGCAGTGCGAATTCCAATCAAAAACAAAAAGTTCGGTGAACCATAAAACAAGAAGAAAAATGATGAGGGGTAAAATGTTTCACACTTGAAACATTTTACCCCTGCAATACTGATGAAATATCGTTAGTTAGCCTTCACCTTCACGCCTCGGTATTCAAGTTGGATGGGTGTGCCTAGGGGGAGTGATTGAGTATTTTCCTCGAGTGGATTGCTGTTGATGTCATAGAAGTTAAACGAGCCGTTGCCACTTACAGTCCCTGCTTGAGGATTGAAAGTCAATTGAAGTTCACCCAGTACAATGTTAGCTGGCAGCGACCCTGAGGCAAAACCGAAACTTAGTGCCTTGAATACAATTTTGTTCTTTCCAATACACTTCCAATTACCTTGTATCGGACCAAAAGGTTGGTCTACAGGGTTTGATGAACCAGGCACACCGCCAGCGTTAGAGTCGCTGGCAATGACATTACCATCTGCGGTAAGAGTCAGGAGTTCACGGAATGTTGAGGATGGAGTCGTAGTATTTCCTTGCGTAAATGTTGAGAGGTATGTGCCAACAATTCCTTTACTACATAAGCTTCTATTATAATCGTCAGCATCTGCTGCTTTTGGATTTATGAAAACCGGAATGGTCAGCGCTAACATACTACTAATTACAAGACTGGCAAAAGCTTTGTTCTTTTTCATCACAAACCTCCGATAAGAGTAGTATTAGAGAAAGTTGGAACAGTATTAAACAGTGATTAGAATGTGCTTGATTATACAATTACATTCTCTACCCATGCCGGAAATAGCTCTTTGTTAATCTACAAAGAACACAATCTTTATCTAAGTTGCAGCCCCAGGATAGGCAGGCGAAAGTTACCAACTACCTGGGAGCTAAAACCATATTTAATTGCATTTCCAGCTAGTCTTAAATGTTACATAGTTCGGAGGAAATATTTGATAAATTTTTGATGAAGAGTATCCCTAAATCTACTGATATCGAGTGTAATGATGGCGAATTCTCTGGGCAACTACCTGTAGTCGCAATACTACTCGTGTGGGTTCGCACATGAACCCACAGTATTGGAACACGATCCAATGGTAGGAGTAACAAAATAATCAGGTTAAAGGAAGGCTGTTTCACCTTCTGTGTTTTTATTTAAAAGTTCCAAAGATCTAAATCTTCACCGAATAGAAACACCCATCAAAAATAGAACCAAAAGATATCGAGCCCAGGCATTAGCGATATAAACCACCCACGCGCACCCACAACTGTCACAAGCGGTTATTACGGAAAAAATAAGTAAAAATATTACAGGTACTGATGGTTTGCCAAACCGTCCTGGGGATGCTTCTATTTCATCCTATCCCACAGGTACTGTACGTAATGTACAGGGTAATAGCATATCAAGTTCGTGGCACAAAGGTGCAATTTGTAGCCAATGAGCGATCGCGCAACATTTTGCTTTATCAGTAAAGCTTTTTAGACACCTTTATCACTTCCTCAGCTTCATGAAAAAACTCTCGTACTTCTTTGTCTGCACACTCTTTCGATTTCCCAGTTTCAACCTCGTACTGTTTCTTTGCTTCATCCACAATTTCGTCCCACTTGTCCTGTAACTTCAAAGTCGAGACTATTGCACCCATTTGAACGTTGTCAGTATATCATATGACGACATCTACATCAAGATACCTGCTTTTCCTTAATTTGTCACGAATCCGGGCTGTCGAATCATTAGCCGTACAAAAAAAGTAAAAATAAAAACAATATTGACATACCTAGTATTACTGAATATAATAGTGACAATAAACATAGTAATTAACACATCATACTAGTATCCACAAGTGATTCAAATTTTATTAATAAATATAGGAGACTAAATGCTAGGAGTTAGCCAAAAACTCTTAATAGGAGTATCAGTTGCATTTCTTAGTATTAATGGCATAAAAGCGGCTCATGCCTATCAAGTGTTTAACAACCGCGAACAATGGGAAGCAGCACTGTCTAGTCCGAGTACAACTTTTGATTTTTCTAGTGTGGCTGGAGAAAACATACCATCTGGAACTGTCCTGCCAAATGGCTTAACAGTTAGTTATCTACCAAGTGGTAGAAGTGGAGGCGGTACTGTTTCTGCTATGGCAACTACTACAGGAGTATCAATTACTGGCACAAGGGAAATTGGTAGTGGCCCAATACTAGGTCTTCCATCTTCAGTACAGGCGATCGGATTCGATTTAACTCTTACTCGCGGACTTCCCGAATTTGGAAACTTCTTAGTAGAGTTTCCGACTATCAAAGGACCTCCTAAATATGGAGGAATAGTTAAATTTGTTACTTCCTCAGGATTTTTTGGATTTATCTCTGATCCAGATATTTCTTTTAATAAAACTGAAATAAGATGTCTGGTGGATGATTGTCTTACAATTGCAGGCGTGGATGTAGACAATATCAGTGTTTCTTCTGCAATTCAATCCGTTCCGGAACCATCTTCTACGTTAGGGCTAAGTGCTGCAATAAGTGTTTTGTTAGCACTAAAACTCAAATCAAAACAACAGAAATATTTTTGACATCTTCCCAGGTTAGAAACGCAGGGGATTCTAAGCTCGACTTTATCCATTTTTCGGCGTGTGCGTAGGCGCAGCCCGCCGCAGGCATCACTATCGCTGAAACCTTTATGCTGGAGGTAATGGCGGCAACATTACTATCAACACGCTTAACGGCTTCATCGTCTCCGTACCAAATGAAAATAGCGACATTACCGCCAATGCCTTCAATGGATCTGGTGGTGTAATTAAAATCAACGCCCAAGGTATTTATAACTTCAATCAACGTAGCTTGCAAGACTTGGAGAATTTACTAGGAACAAATGACCCAACTAAACTAGATCCCCAACAGCTACCAACAAATGATATTACTGCAATTTCTCTGACAAGTCCCACATTAAGTGGTCAAGTCAATATTCTTATACCTGATGTTGACCCCAATCGTGGTTTAGTTACCCTACCCACAGTTGCGATCGCTCTGCACTCTGGAGATTTGATACTGAGTCGTAGACGAGACGCGAAACACGCTACCGTCAAGCAAAAAATAGCGTTGAACGAAGTCAGTATCAAATAGTTAAATTGAAAAACCCAGTTGTTATGACTGGGTTTGAATGGGGTATGTCCCCGCGCTTTATTTATAGAGATGAGTTATAAGTTGCTTGTCTAATAAGAACTACCACGCTACGCTCATCGATTTCGGAAAATTGAAAGCAATGTTGGGATTTTGATCGGTGAGTGCGATCAATGAATAGCGAAGATGGCGATCGCATAGGATAGGCTTGCATAAATCCTAATTGACTAGTCTTAGTATAGAAATGTACTATGTTAACAATAAATATTACCTCAGCATGGCTGCCTTTGTTATTGACAGTTCACTGTTTTTTCTTCAATACAGGAGTTAAGTGTTCTGGAATTCCCTCTAGTTGAATAACACTACACCCCAGTTTATAAGCAAACTCCACTGATTCCCCGGACGATATCGCACTATAAAAGCCAGTGGCAAATTTGATGGCTGCTTGATCTGCGATCGCCTTATCCATGCCAATCACGTAGGGGATATGTTGGGCTAAAGCACTCGCTTGTACCTCCGAATAACAGGCATTGAGGACAATACATTCAATATCAGTTGCAAATAACTTGAACAAATTCGCCAACGCAGCAGTCTCCACTAACCGCACGTTTCCGGTTTCATCTTCCAATACTAAACCATCATCACCTGAACCATGACCGCTAAAATGAACAAATTGCGGTTTGAAGTCGAGTAACGCTTGGTATACATCTTGAACACGTACAGCCCACCGTTGTTTTAAATCGAATGACGAGCGTTTTTTGGCTCGTTGTAATCCGGCATCAATTTCTCGCACTTCTTCATCTAACCGTAAAGACGAGGTAGTTTTTGGATTCGCTGCTAGAATTAAAATTGTTTTGACAGTGGAGTTATTATGTGCTAGTGTTTTAGAAGTCTCCGTTGATGAATAATTATTTAAAGTTCCACCTATTGTCGTGCCTCCATCTCCTGAAAAGCCACCCCCGAATTTGGCATTACTAAGATTATATTTATCAGTCATAACATTACTCTCTACTTCTAATTTTCTCTAACTCTTCAAAGCGATGCTCTTAGTGGCGAACCACAAGAGGTACAAAAC
>JAQYWP010000721.1 GCA_029379285.1 Rhizonema sp. PD38 | reverse complement strand
ATTATAGAAAGTTTTCCTGCACTTAAAATTACAGAGTTCCACCGTTTTCAAGGGATTTAGTCTGGACTACCTAGTTAATCCAGAAGTTCTCGCGCATTTGACGGTAGAGAGACACAGCCCACGAGTAGCGAACATCATTTAATTGCATTAAGTTAGTAGTCTCCCCAAACCATATCAAACGGTTTCCTGTATCATCACTCCCCTTCGGATTGAAAACGGGATTAATCGGCATTAATGATTGTCTTGGTTGGTACATTTTAATTCAGTTTTGATTAGTTTGCATCCCTGGCTTAAATCAGTTATCAGTGAGGAATGATAACTGATAACTGTTTACTGATGACTGGTGTTCAGCTTGCACAAGCAACACATTGCTCATTCGATTCTTTGAAACTATCTTTCTGCACAGTGCGGATGTAGTAGATTGCTTTACAACCTAATTTCCAAGCCAGCATTAGGGTTTCAAAAATATCTTTAGCCGTGAGACAGCGCTCAGGTTCATCGGGGAAATAGACTCCAGCGTTCAGGTTAAACAGAAGTTCCATTGAAATTCCAGTGTCGATCCATTGTTGAATTGCGGCGATCGCTCTCACCACTTTTTTCTGATCCATTGTCTTATTTTCGACATAAAACCATAAATTGTCACGAATGTAAGGCGGTGCGATGGGGACAGTACCTTTTGCCCATTTTTCATAGAAGAATTTGCTGTAAACGGGCAAGATACTGGCTGTACAACCCTGAACTAAAGATGAAGAAGTGTTTGGTGCGATCGCAGTAATATGTGAATTGCGAATACCATGTTGTTTGATATCCTGACTGAGTTGTAAAAAGCGTTCTGGTTGACTTGCGTGTTGCTTAAACCAATCCACAGGCTTTGCTCCTATTAAGTGTCCCTTGCTCCATTCACTACCCGCAAAAGCAGGATAAGCACCACGTTCCTTCGCCAGTTCCATTGATGCTGCCGTGCAATAATAACCCATATCTTCAAATAAATCACTGATTTCCTGAAGATGCGTATAGCTGAGATGACGTTTTGCCAGCCAGTCGGCTAATCCCATAAAGCCTACTCCAATTGTGCGGTATTTGGCGTTGTGAGTGGCACTAGCAGCAAACGGTGGTGAGGTAATTTCAATGGTATTATCTAATACACGTACTGCAATCTGAGAAATTGCTTCGATATCTTCTGTTTCAGTCTGTGCTAAGTTAATTGAAGCTAAATTGCAGTTGTGAACAACAATTCCTTCAGCAATAAAATGATGAGTTTTGGGAATATTTAAATCGTATACGTGGGCTTGCCCAATATACTCAATTGATACTACTTCTGAGGTTCTGCGGTATCTTTGTTTATCAATTTTTCTTGCACGTTTTGATTGATGATATTTTTGAACTTTATCAGGACATAGATCGAAGCTGATAACGTCCATGAAACGGTCTACAGCCCAATCACTAATATTTAAATTACCTTGGTAACGTCCTCGGCTTGATAAATATGAGTAATCAATGGTGGAATGAATGCCAAAGCAAATAAGACAGTCTCGGACATCATTTAAAAGCTCAAGACTGACGCTGGATAGTTGAATAACTGGACAATTTCTTTTGTGAGAAGGATTCTTTACACATCCATCTGCACTAAATAAACCGCTGAGGATACTTGCTAGTCTATCTGCTGGTAAACATTTAATCAGATTACTTAATTTTTTTGTTGCTCCTTTTCCAGGGTTTAATCCATATTGTTTGTCAAGATAGTCTCGGAAGGATTGCTTATTAGTTATCCAGGATTTAACACCAGTACGTATATCAGTACGGATATGGGGTGTTTGTTTGTTCGGCGCTAAAACATGAGGGAGAGTAGCATTATGAATTCTATTCATTTCTTCTACCACCTTTTCTATTGCCAATGTTTCATGTGATCCAAAACAAACACCAATTGATTTATCTAAAATCCATCCATCACCAATCAACCAGCCAATTGCTGCATCAGCAAGGTTCCGAGAAACACTAAAGAATTCAGGTAACGGAAATTCAGAAACTTGAGTTTCCAAGCGATGACCTATTTTTATTTCGTCAAGAGTTAACCATTGGCGATGCCGATTTTGTGAGCCATGCCTGACTAAAAACTTATGATTGCCTGTTGCCTCAATAGTTCGCTTATTTTTAAGAGTTAAGCGATAGACATCCTTGATCCCATTATCGATAAGTTTAGCTGTTTCAAAGTGGTAAACAGGAGTAAAATCTTGATCTGACCGAAAAGGAACCAAAACTCTTTGTTGATCGCATTCTTCGATTGCTTTCCAGCCTACCTCAGTTAAAACTTTTGTTCCTGCTGCTAAACAAGTATGTGCTTCTTCACCAGGTTTCACATTTGACCAACTTTCCTGGCACAAATTCCCTCCAGGAATATAGCCCTGATGCTGATTGGGGTTAGCTCGGTTCACGGTATCTTTGAACCACAAATAAGGCATCCCAGTTTCTAATTGGGTTCGCATCACCTGTTTGAATACTAGACGAGCATTCACTCGTTTGTAAAGTGTAATCTCACTTTCTAAACTAGCTTCAATTTGATGATAAGCACTCTCAAATGATTCACCCCATAATTCTGCCAATTCAATGCCTAAACGAGTTCGCACCTCATAGGGATCAACTAATGTCCATTCTGTATCTGCTGCTACTCGCCGCATAAATTCGTCACTCACAACTAGTTGCGGAAACACGTCATAAGCTTTGCGTCTTTGATCCCCATTCTCTGTTTGCATTTCCAAAAATTCAGGTAAGTCCAAATGCCAAACATCCAGACTCACGGTGACAGCACCTGCTCTACGCCCACCTTGATTAACTGCGATCGCCGTATCATTCAATAACTTAATCCAAGGAACAACACCACCTGATGCATTGGCTTTGCCCATTACCCAACTGCCTGTTGCCCGAATGCGAGATAAATTCACACCTACACCGCCGCCATTTTTGGAAATACGCGCCGCATCATGAATACCGCCAAAGATGCTTTCCAAATTATCATCTATCGCTGTAATGAAACAACTAGCTAGTGTTCCATTGGGAATTCGTAAGTTCGCTAAAATGGGCGTTGCTAAAGATATTTGACGACGGGCGATCGCTTCATAAAATTTCTGCGCCCAGGTTAATCTATTTTCTGGTGCTTCCACGGAGGCAAGTAAAAGCGCACATGTCAAAAATGCTTCTTGAGGCAACTCATTTGATAGGAGATATCGCTTCGTGAGCAACACGGCTCCCGCGTAGTCATAATCTGTATCCCAATCAGGATTGATCCAGGTGTTAGCAATCTCTAACTCTACGTCCGTGTAGATTTTGATGCGGCGATCATATTGTCCTTCCAGAACTTTGGCTTGTACAGTCCGAGCGTATTGCCCGTATTGATAGCCACGACTAACTTTAGTATCTTTCCATAAACTCCAAACATGTAAGCGCCCTGCCACATAGCGCCAATTAGGTTCTTCGGGACTACACAAATCTAAGGCACAGCGAATCAAATTTTCTTGAATTTCTCGTGTGGTAATACCAGAACGTAATCGAGTTGTAACTCCCGCTTCTAGGGCAATAGAATTTGCTTGCATTTGGCGACAAGCCCAATTAACCACTGTGCGAATCTTATTAATTTCTAACGGCGTCGTCGAACCATCACGACGAACAACATGGATATCTGTTGTGGAGTCAAGTGAGAGAGTGGATGGAGCTTGCATACAAGATAATGATGAATTGTAGAAAAAGCAATTGCCAGAATTGAAAACAATTATTAACTAGTACATGGGGTGTGGAAATAAACCTATCATTCACTCCGCAGCGCCTTGAGGCTTGCAACTCAGGCTTTTTTAATTTTTCACTTTTCATTTTTAATTCCGCGAGCGCGGTGCTAGGTTTGGCAACGTGGAATTGCCAGCGATCACTATTTCATCGAACGCTGGTAACCCTAAAAGTTCGTTAAGCTTGAAAATTGCCAGAAGAATTGTCAAAGAGCCATTGCAAGCAAGTTTTGGTAAAAGATGAAATTTGTCCCGATTCATGACGCATGTCAGTATAGATCGACCGTTGAATTTTACGCAAGCAAATCATAGTTGTGTTAATATTCAAAGTAATCTCGGTTCTAGTGGGGAACAGCCGCTAGAGGAAACGGGGAAAGTCCGGTGTGAATTCGGCACTGTCCCGCAGCTGTAATCAAGGTTTTCCTTGTGAGTCAGAACGCCCGCCGAAGTTGACTTGTAAATTTTGTACATCTGCGAGGCACAGATAGGTATTTTTATGAACATTTCTACAATTACTAAGCTTTACATTCTCATAGTCATACAGATCAAGACGCTACACATAAAGGCTTTCTCTCTTGACAGTAGGCGATTAACTAATGGTACAAATTGCGTCTTTAGAGAAAGCGATGGTGATAGCTACTGCCTGTGATAGTATGTTTGAAAATCATCGTAATAATTGCGAAACGCTGCATTAACTAATAGATGTAGCCTATTTCAGACGATAGGAAATAAAGTTATGACGTAGATAGTCCTGCTGTTCCCACTCCCGAAAAAATGCCCAATTACCCATGATAATTACTATTTTATCCGTCATAAAAATTAGGATAAATTATGATTTTTCCTAAAAAACTCGTATGTTTGAAAGAGGTGATCATATCAATTTGAAAATATGATTGACACCGCCAAACTTTCATTCATAAGAAGTAAATGTTATAAAGGTAAACTATAGCGGCTTTCATTTGAATCACAGATATTTCCAAAAAGCAAATGTAGAGACGCGCTACTTTATTGCGTCTGGTGAAAGCGCGTATTGCATGTAATGCGTCTAAGTGCTATAAATTTATACCTCAACCTGTACAACGCCATTTACTGTATTTGAACCCCGGAAGGAGGTATCAATGAGTGATACGAACGATGCTTTGGAGTGGCAGCAAGGCTTGATTGCCACAA
>JAQYWP010000720.1 GCA_029379285.1 Rhizonema sp. PD38 | reverse complement strand
GTCGTGGTGGGTGGGACTGCCTGTGGTTGAGGTTTCGATACTGGTGGTGTGTTGGTAGGTGTCAGTGCCGTGCGGAGACGGTCGGGTACTGGTGGTGTCGTGGTGGGTGGGACTGCCTGTGGTTGAGGTTTAGGTACTGGTGGTGTGTTGGTATGTGTCAGTGCCGTGCGGAGACGGTCGAGTTCTGGTGGTGTGTTGGTAGGCTTCAGTGCTGTGCGGAGACGGTCGAGTTCTGGCGGCGTAGTGGTTGGTACAACTGATGTTTGTGGCGGTTTAGGTACTGGTGGGGTAGTAGTGGGTGCGACTGTCGGTTTCGATTTAAGTACAGGCTGTGTAGTGGAAGGTATTAGTGCTGTGTGGAGACGGTCAAATAGTGATGGAGTATCAGTGGGTGCAACCGCTGTTTGTGGCTGTTGAGGAAGGGAAGGAGTATCAGTAGGTACAACCGCTGTTTGTGGCTGTTGAGGTTGCAGTTTTTGCTCTGGTAAATTTGGTTGTAAGACTGTAGGCTGAGTCAGTTCTGGTGAATCTGCTTGTGCTGGTTCAGAGGAATTTTGGTTTGTTGGATTTGAAGCAGAGCTTTTTGAGGTAACTGACGGTGGCTGTGTAGCAGAGAGAGGTTTGTCAGGTTGTACTTTTCCGCCTGCAACAGAATCTTTGGCAGCCCGTCGAGTAGTTTTCGGAGGCGTGTTAGTGCGATCGCGAGGCACTTCTACTATCTCAATTGGAACCGACTGGGAAACATCAGGCTTTTGGCTGGGGGCAAAAGCTCGCAGCCAGTAATTTCTTCCAAGAAATAGAATAATGTGCAGGAGTATCGAAGTAACTAAACCAAAAATTAGTTCTAAGTTGTCATCGCTCCTGTTGAGCTTGTATTGATCGGACATAGCCATGTTATCGTGCCTTTTTAACAGCAGCTTCGCAATCCGTTGGACTTAACAAACTCTAATAGAAACGTCGAAATGGCATTTTTAACCTTTTTTACTATTCTCTAGCAGAGAATGAACTAGCAAAAAGTATTTTATCTAACTTACTTGCATTTCATTGTAGTAAACGCAGTACCAAACTAAAAATTTGTGAATGGGGGTGGAGGGACTTGAACCCACACGACCGTTTAAGGTCAACGGATTTTCATTCTCCCGCAGCTTTCGCTACTGCCTCATAAGGCTTTGAGAATTGGACTCTCCCTTTACCCTCGCCTTTACGTTAGGGTAGCTCCCGTCGAGTCTCTGCACCTTCCGAAAAATTGGGAGTTAGGAGAGATTGAGTTCTAGAAACTTTTCAAACAGTACATCTGTTTTGCATTTTCTCATCACTCATCACTCATTACTCTTGAATCGGCTTGGCTCAGGATTGCCTTATCTGTTGCCAGAGTTAGGTTTCCCTGAATTTGAGAGCAGTCACTTGAAGGATTTCTCCAACAAGGCTCAGTTTTCTAAGTCCGTAGCGTCTACCATTCCGCCACACCCCCTAACCATTCTTAGGAGTTATTTTGCCAAGTCTAGACTTTGAGATTCCCATCCCTTTCAGTGGTGGAATTGTTGGGTTAATCTCTGCCCGCTTAACTTGCACATACTAATTTACACTATTTTTCGGAAATTTATCATCATTTTTCCGCATTATTTGCTTTTTTTTTCAACTCCTTTGAGATTATGGACTGGGAGTATCCTATTTGCACTCCACAAAGAAGTGGAAGTGGCAATAAAAACATTTTTTATCCAATCAAGCATCTACGTTAAATCAATCAAAATGTCAAGCAAAAATTATCTATCTTAAAGAAAGAAAATATGCTGAGATATAATGGCTAACTGCTAAATGCTCTATTAGCCATCGGCAATACTTCCCTCACATTCGGCGTTGAGCGTATGATGGAAGAAACGTACACTTTATAGCTAGAGATTATGGTTGTAGCGCTACTGTATCTGGCTCTTGCTGGAGCTTATCTATTAGTCATGCCAGCGGCTGTGCTGCTATACCTTAGATTGCGGTGGTACACGGCTACCTCTATTGAGCGTGGTTTTATGTACTTTCTGGTATTCTTTTTCTTCCCCGGTTTATTGCTTTTGTCCCCATTGGTGAATTTCCGACCCCGGCGACGACAAATAGAAGTTTAACAAGGTAGAGGGACAGGGAAGATAACGATAGAAATATTTCTGCATTATTCTTCCATTAGCTATTTTCCCTGCTCCTTGCTCTCTACCTCTTCTAGACGTGGGTAAAGTGTTAACCCACGTTGCTACCGCTTCTCTACAAAACTCTACGCGAATGGAAAATTAAAAATTCATTCGTACTGGAATATTCAGCACCGAACACTGCTTCCCAAAAGCGGCAGGAACCCTTTGAAGTTTTGAACACAGAAAGTCGCCGCTCAGACTTCGGGCGTTGCACTTCTACTGGCAAGGGAAAACGATCCTACAGTCATTAAAAAGCTTGAAGCGCCCCATATACTAGTGATCAAAAAGCCTCCTGTTATATGTAGAGAAATTACTATTTTGGTATTATGCAATACTTTCAATAATATTTTTTGTACTCTCGTGATACCGTTTCCAGAAATTAACTGGCAACTTACGTTATTATTAACAACTATGTGGTAGTCATAACTCTTATGCGACGCATTGACGCTGTTGGAATTGGCTTTGGGGTTTTTATTGGAGGCGGTTTAGCATATATATTATTGCAACTGATCGGTTTAGATAGCGTGCAAGCTGGTATATGGAGCCAAGTCTTGCTGGTTAGTGTTCTGGTTGGCTGGTTACTTACTTATGTTTTTCGTGCAGTGGGAAAGAAAATGACGTACAACCAACAGCGAGAACAATATGAAGAAGCCTTTCTCCAAAAGCGCCTAGACGAACTCTCTCCTGAAGAAGTGGAGAGAATTCAATCTGAGATAGAACAAGAGCGGGGAGTTAGGAGCAGTTCGTCGTCGAGTGTGAAGAAGGAAGGAGAAACTTTTTAACTCCCATACTCCCGACTCCTAACTCCCTATTTTCAAAGACAAATGTGTTTTTTATCCTTTTTTGTCACATTAATCGGTAGACAAATTAACAAATATAGTCTTGAATATATAAGGCAGATATCAAGCCATTAAGAAAACTCAATCGATATCGTATATTAATATTTGATTTAGCTAATATGTAAAGTCGAGTAGAGTATAAATTATGAGTGTGATTATGAGTGTGAGTATGAGTCAATTGCTAGCAATTGTTATTCCGTCGCTTTTGAGGGGTAAAGGCGATGAGTGAAAGTATGGCATTTATCGGTGGAGTTGCTGTTGCTGGGCTGGCAGCTCTTCTGTTGTTAAAAGGGACGGGGACTCCCCTACAACCTAACTACCTTACCCCACAAATGCCATCGGTAGTTGCACCTTCATCGGTAGTACAACCAGGGTCATATTCTCCTTACGGACAAGCACCATATCCAAACGCACCAATTCCTAATGCTCCCTCAACTGAAGAGCGTGTTGCAGTTGAACGGGTGAAGATGGAAAACGAGAACCTGAAGAAGGAAAACGACCAACTCAAAACTCAAATCCAGCAAATTCAGTTCCAAATCCAAAACTACAATAATCAGCTACAAATAAACGCGCAACATAACCAAGCTCTGACACAAGCGCAACCGCAGGAATCTCAAACTCCGTGGTGGTCTTCACCTATAGTTTGGGCGGTGGGAGGTATGACTCTAACAATTGGTGGTGGTGTTGTTGTCGCTGGGGTGTTAGCTTTGTTTTCACCAAAACAGCGTCCTACCCGTACTGTACAAGTTATTCATCCATATAACGGTCCCACCCCACCACTTGCTCCCGTGCGTCGTACCGAGTTTCTACCACCTCGGAGAACAGAACCAAGGCGAGCTGAAGCATCAGAATACGATGATATGTATTAACCACTGAACAACTCAGATGTTAGCACTGCAAAAGTCAGCTATGAAAGCAATAGTCTATACATAGCTGGCTCAAATCATACTCTTGCAAATCATAATGTAAGCGTAAAGCTCACGTTTTAATGTTTAGTGATGAAGGCTGCTTATATGGAAGTATCATGACGCCAGATGCAACACAATTGGGTGAAACATCTTCATATCCTTCAGTTCCTTTCGGTGTTGCTGAATAGAGGTATGAAATTACATTTTCCCTGTTGACTAAATAACAATTCTTTGCGACTGGTGTTAGCGCAGCGTTAGCGACGGAGGAGCGTCACCTGTTAGCGATCTTCCTTGTCTTCTCCCAAGAGGAGACGCTACGCGAACGAGCGGTAGCGAGGAACGAGCGTCAGCGTTAGCGATCTTCGTTAGCGAAGCGTTAGCGAAGCGGTAGCGAGTCTTCTCCCAAGAGGAGACGCAATCATGCGAACGAGCGTCAGGAGCGTCGGAACGAGCGTCAGCGATCTTCAAGGCACGAGCGTCAGGGCGATTTATTTTATCAGTATTCTTCTAACGGGACGGGAGTAATTCATACTCCAATTATAATAGCGATTCTCGTTTAAGTCACATACATAATCGCCTCATCAATCTTAGGATGCACCCCTCTCCCAAGTTTGGGAGAGGGGCTGGGGGTGAGGGCGAGAATATATGAGACACAAATGAGAATCGCTATATCCAACGCCAACATTTTCTTCTATTCTCTGCTTTTCTTTGTAATTCTGGACACAACTGAGTTATGGCTTTAATTTTGCCATCAGCTTCAATCTCCCTCTAAAAGATACGCATAAAAATAAATCGTGACTCCGTCAAACTAGAACGAGAGTCGTAGTCGCTTGCGTCTAGCGGACAGCAGATTCGCCTATGCGCGAGCTTCGTGCTTGG
Source organism: Rhizonema sp. PD38 (assembly GCA_029379285.1). Taxonomy (GTDB): domain Bacteria; phylum Cyanobacteriota; class Cyanobacteriia; order Cyanobacteriales; family Nostocaceae; genus Rhizonema. Next base: position 147 of record JAQYWP010000720.1, on the reverse strand, counting down.
GTTCACACATAAGGCTCTTGATTTACGGATGGTAGCTGCCCAAAACTCTTACTCTCCTCATCAAAAAGGATACTTAAGAAAGTGGCACTAATAGGATTGACTTTAATGCATAAACATGCATATTGCTTTATCTGAAAAAATATATAT
>JAQYWP010000719.1 GCA_029379285.1 Rhizonema sp. PD38 | reverse complement strand
TGTTCTGGCTATTTAATCGATGGAACTTTTATGTAACTTTAGTTGCTGACATAGATTTTATTCCCATATTTTTCTTAATACTTTCGCTTGTGGTGTTCCGGAAACAGGAACGCTTATCTCTGGTTTTATTTAGCATTTCTTTGGCAATAAAGCAGATAGGAGTTTTTCTAGTTCCACTTTACTTGATTTGGATTTGGCAATCCGCACGTAAAGAGGCTATTAAAAATGTAGTAATTGCTGCATTTATTATCATAAGTATTCCATTACTAACATCTCTACCCTTCATTTTTTGGAGTGCTGAGAGTTTGGTAAAATCTGTACTTTTTTCTGCAACTAGGTATCCAGAGAGCGATTTTAGTGCATTGTCAATTGATGCATATATTACACCCCTTTTACCTCAATGTGTTGGCATTAAGGCAAAAATTCCAATGCTAGTTCTGATGACTTTAGTGTATTTTATTAGCTGGCAGCGTCGAATCGCTATGCAGATGGCTTCTCTATTAGTCATGATAGTTTTTGTAGATTTTAATTCAGTTTTATTTAATCAGTATATGTGTTGGGTTGTTCCTTTAATACCACTGGCGATCGCAGGTTCTTCCGTTGAGACTAAGTTGGGTTCTAATGCGTGGAAGACATAGATCCCCGACTTCATAAGAGTTGCCCTGGGATCTAGTCGCCCCTACAGTTTAATTAAGAGAAAGGGGAAATCGCCTGATACGTGCGGGCTGCCGATGACTTTTCTTTGCAGTGCCGAGTCATTACACTGCTTCAAGGTGGACGTGACTAAAGTAAAATTACTGACTGTGCCAGTTCAGAGGGGAGAATTTAAAAGTGCGGGTATGAAGCGTACATTTCTGTAAGATGAGTATAGGTGTAAACGCAAGAGCAATTCTTATCCATTACACTCCTACACCCTTAGTCTAGATGGCTCGCACACCGATATTGACTTATGATCGTGGCACGTTAATTCTGCATCCACCACCACGCGGCAGAGCTTGGATGGATTTCGCGACATGGGATGATAGAGTAGAGAAATTCCGCATTCCAGCGATTCAGTACCGTGCTTTGGTAGAAGCACTGCAAGCAGAAGAGACTCTCTTTAACGATGAGGCAAAGGCTTTTTATTCATTAGAATTGCTTCCCAGTCTGGAAATGGAACCTTACCTCCACCAAAGTGAAGCGTTAGCAGCTTGGAAACTGGCGGGAAGACAAGGTGTAGTGGTGCTACCGACAGCAGCGGGAAAAACTTATCTAGCGCAAATGGCAATGCAAGCAACGCCACGAACTACACTCATTGTTGTGCCGACACTTGATTTGATGCACCAGTGGTATGCACACTTGAAGGCAGCGTTTCCTGATACTGAAGTGGGGTTGTTGGGTGGTGGTTCCCGAGATAAAACACCTATCCTGGTTGCAACTTATGATAGTGCCGCAATTCATATAGAAACGTTGGGAAGTCAGTATGCGTTGTTAATTTTTGATGAATGTCATCATTTACCAACCGATTTTAATCGAGTCATTGCTGAGTTCGCGATCGCACCTTACCGTCTGGGACTTTCCGCTACACCGGAACGTACCGATGGGAAACATGCTGAGCTAAATATCTTGATTGGAAAAGAAGTCTACCGCAAAAGGGCTGAAGATCTCGCGGGAAAGGCTTTAGCAGAGCATCAAATTGTCCAAATTAAGGTGAAACTCTCTCAACAAGAACGGGAAAAGTACAATCAACTCATTCAACTTCGCAATGATTTTTTACGGGAATCAAAAATTTCTTTGGGGAGTCTTCAAGGTTGGCAAAGGTTTGTGCAAATGAGTGCGCGATCGCAAACTGGACGTAGAGCCATGTTAGCACATCGCCAAGCAAAAGAAATTGCTTTAGGGACTGATGGCAAGTTGCGAATTCTTGCCAATCTACTTGCAGAACATTATCCAGAACGGATTTTAATTTTTACAGCTGACAATGCTACAGTTTACTGCATTTCTCAAGAGTTTCTCATTCCAGCAATCACGCATCAAACTCCAGTTAAAGAACGTCACGTTATCCTCACCAAATTTCGCTCTGGAGAGTATAAATCTCTGGTAGCGTCGCATGTACTGAATGAAGGTGTCGATGTCCCCGCGGCTTCTATTGCAATAATTTTATCCGGCACTGGTTCTGCAAGGGAGTATATCCAACGTTTAGGCAGAGTTTTACGCAAGGGAAATACGGAAAATAAGCAGGCAATTTTATACGAAGTAGTCGCAGAAGATACGAGTGAGGAGAGAACATCGGCAAGGAGAAGAGGGAATGAACCGCAAAGACGCGGAGAACTTAGAGAAGATGAGCCGAAAGCAAATTTGCAGGTTATTTATGGCAGTGGGAAGGAAAGAAGTTACAAAGCGGCTGAACAAATGGAAATAAATTATTCTGTCAAAAAGGAAACAGAAGAGGGGGAGACAAAAAATTAAAAGGTTCGTAGTTGAGGACAGTTCGGAGGAGGAGCCAGTGCTGCAGGAGGGTTTCCCTCCGTAGGCGACTGGCGTTAGCGTTAGCGAGTCTTCGAGCGTCAGCGGTAGCGTTAGCGTAGCGGTAGCGAGGCACGAGCGTCGGAACGAGCGTCACCCGAAGGGCGTTGGTTTCCCTCCGAAAGAATCTGTCCGTGCGCTTCAGCGCACTTATATTATTAAAAGTACTGAAAATCCTAATGTTACCCACAGAATTACTAAATCACAGACAAAACGGGGAAGAAATAATCCCGAAAAGGCTCAAGATTGATAAGACAAATTTAGAGGTTGCTGTTGAGTTAATAACTTGTTTTCAAGAGGCGGTAGGTGATACTCAAGGTGCACTTGAACGTCAGTTGCTGGAGTTGGAAGGTGATACTCCAGATTTTAAGATGAAGCGGGGTTTAGCTTATATTCTTAAAAGTAGTTTTTCTACGTTCGAGGTGGTGAGTCCATTAGAACCACAAATGTTACGAGAAAAAGTGTTTTCTCTAGCAGCAAAATCTGTTGCCAGTCGGGAGTTAGCAACAGTAACTTTAAATAAAGTAGCGGAGGAATTGAGTCGTGAACTAGAAAGAGAAGTTTTGATAAAGCAAGTTCAAGACGGGTTATATGCCGATCTTGCAGAAAATAAAGTTTTGACAGCTATTGATGCACCCAAGCCAGAGGATTTATTGCATCGTTACAATTTATCTCAGGTGCAAGGTGTGTTTTATAAAGCAAGCCAACTAGTTATAAATGCTCACCGCAACGTTCCAGGGCAATATAAGCTTTTGTTCCGCTATCTAAAGCTGTTTCAATTGATGGCATACATTGAGGGAGATGCCGACCACGGGTTTACAATTACAATTGATGGCCCGACAAGTTTGTTTAATCCGAGTACGCGTTATGGTTTGGCGATCGCTAAACTAATCCCGGCTTTACTTCATGTCACTCGATGGAGTCTTGCGGCTACGTTGCAAAGTCGCGACACCTATACAAATACTTGGAAAACCGGACGCTTTACCCTGAATTCTGAATGCGCTTTGGAAACTCACTATCCACCCGGTAAGCCCTACGATAGTATGTTGGAAGCATCATTTGCTGATAAGTGGGATTCAATGAAAACTGAGTGGGTGTTAGAACGAGAAGTTGATTTGATTCCCATCCCCGGCAGTGTAATGATTCCTGATTTTAGATTAGTTCATCCTGATGGTCGCACATTCTTATTAGAAATTGTCGGTTATTGGCGACCCGAATATTTACAAAAGAAGTTTTCTCAGGTACGACGTGCAGAATGCGATAATTTGATTTTGGCTATCTCCGAACGCCTGAATTTGGAGAACGCTGGCGTTAAGATGAATGATGTGCCGGCAAGAATTGTTTGGTTTAAAGATAAATTGTTGCCGAAGGCAGTTTTGGCAGTCTTGGAATTATGATATGCATGACAAAGGAAGAGTTATATGAAGACTATTGAAACAATTGCTACGGTGACAGCAGATGGTAAAATCACAGTACAGTTACCAGTAGATATCTCATCTGGTGAGTATAGAGTTGTCGTGCTGATTGATGAAAAGCCTTTGTTGGAGATCGAGGAAAAGCAATTACCACTTAAATTTTCCGCTTATCCTGTAGGATTAGTCTCGGAAAACGTCACTTTCCGTAGAGAAGATCTCTATGCAAATGACTGACAACCATATTTTCCTTGACACAAATATTTTGGTTTATGCAAATTTAGCCTTGTCACCGTTTCATATCCAAGCTAAGTAGAAAAATGATCTCAAGCGAGATGACGGTAAGTCGTTAATGGTAATCCAGTTCGCTGCTTAACATCAATTAATGATTTGTACTCACCTCGTCGTTGCCTTTCTGCAACGACTTTTTCGGCGATCGCACCATCAAGTCCACAAGCAATCAACTCATCAATTGAATATGCGTTCAATCTTCTCCAAGAAAAGTCAGCTTCTTTCTTGTAGTTATAGCTAAAGGTAATCAAGGGTGCAAGGCGATTTATATAGTTCTCTGGAATCCCAGCTATTTCTACTAACTCTTCTATATGAGTGAAAATATACCCTTCGTTAAGCACTGATTCGATGTTATTTGCATATACTATTGGTATGCCTAATCTGTTGACTAGTTCATTTTTAGAACAGTGGTTAATATCTACTTTTTTGTCACTGCTAATAACTAGCTTGGCTAACTGTAGCTCTTCTGGAATAGGTAAATTTTTGGGATATGTTTTCGCTAAGAATATATTCTTCAGGTACAAAGCTACTCCAATTTGAGCCAGCCAAATCACTGGTAAAACACTAGTTGAAGATAGAATAAAACTCAGTCCGGTAATGCCAGCACCTAGTGCCATCCAAACTTTAGTTTTAGATTTATAACCTGCATAGGTTATAGCTAATCCTCCAAATATTGGAAAGAATGATAACCATACCCAAGATGGAGTTTGTTTAAACCAAGAAGCTGATTGCGACATTGATTGAC
>JAQYWP010000718.1 GCA_029379285.1 Rhizonema sp. PD38 | reverse complement strand
ATACGGACTACCGGAGCTGGAAGCCACTCCTCAACTGGCTTAAACCAATACTCGCACTCTGGTACCTGGTCGCTTGTTCTCCTCAATGATATTCTGTTCCTTGGCAATAGACAATCCCTTGAGAATAGTTTTTCTATCGCAGCCTGTTCTGGCGGCAACATTGTCAGCTGACGAGCGTGAACGTTCCCCCAGAGTATGTAATTGAGCGGCAAGTGGTTGCTGCGGGGTAAGCAGTCAGGGTAGTAAGGAGGGCGAGCACTTTTGCGCTCTGCACAATCGCACAGAGCGCAATCCCACTATCTTACTCAAGATTTAAATAACTTAACTTGAACATAAGTATTAGTTAAATATACAGAAGATACTTGAGTTTTTATTGCCTTTACTCAGCATTAACTAATATTTTTTGTAATCAAAAATACATAAAAAAATATTATTTACTAGCTAAATATTTATTACTAATATATTTTGAGCGCAGTCGTGTTTTTCCAAACTGCATAAGTCGCTTTTACTTGCACCTATATAAATAATTTGGGTTAATTAATACTCTAAAATCATTTAGATATTCCACCATAAAAAGTGCTATAAATCAAGCCATTTACAAACATATTTAGAAAAAAATGTAGTTTTAAAGTTACGCAAAATGCTCTAAACCCTCTCATAGATAGGCTTTGATAATAAATAAAAGTTGAGCGCTTACAGGTCATGTCATAGAAATAACTTATGAATTTTTCTGATGCTTTTTTCGGGAATGCCATTTTTACTTTTGTAGCTTTAACCTGGCTCAAATCAATTACATAAATCTCAAAACAACTAAAGTCGGAAGATTTATAAAAGCAATTTCATGCTAAAAACGTCATACAAAGTAAAAAGATGAACTAAGTAGTCCGAAGAGCTAATGAAAGTGAGTGCTATGAAAAAAATTTTAATTCTCTCAGCTAATCCCAAAAATACAAACCAGCTTCGTTTAGATGAAGAAGTACGGGAAATTCAATCAGCTATAGAACGTTCTCAAAGCCGAGAAAATTTTCAACTCATTACCAAATGGGCTGTCCGAATTAATGACTTACGCCGTGCTTTGCTAGATGAGGAACCTCAGATTGTGCATTTTTCAGGACATGGTGTTGGTACTGGAAATATAGGACTGAATAATAATCTTGAACTTTCAAGTCAGCGCGAAGCTGTATGTCTACACTCGCAGCCTAGTGGCATAGTTTTAGAGGATGACTTTGGGCAAATGCAACTGGTTAGTACAAAAGCACTCACAGAACTATTTGAGCTATTTAAAGATCAAATTGACTGTATTTTGCTCAATGCCTGCTATTCCCAAACCCAAGCAGAAGCTATTTACCAACACATTGACTGCGTTATTGGCATGAATCGTGCCATTCCAGACAACAACGCTATTAAGTTCTCAGTAGGGTTTTATGATGCTATTGCCTTGTTAAAAAAACGTAACCGCAATACTAAAGTATTGGTGGCAGTAGGCGGACAAACTTATACAAATTTTGCTCAAATCAATCCTAAAACAATTGCTAATGTTGTCAAAGACTTTGGATTTGACGGTATTGATGTTGATTACGAATCTAACAATGTAAAATGTTCATCATCAAATGGTCAGATTTCCTGTACATCTGATGCAGAATTTCGTCACGTTGTCAGGCAAATTCGCCAAGTTCTACCTAAGCCTTACTTGGTAACAGCGGCAGTATGGAGTATTGGTGCTTATGGTGAAGGGCAATGGGCAAACGCTCAACCTCAAGGTGAGAAGACAGGTATGACTCTGAATTTACTGCGTTCACCCGAAAGTAAAATGATTGACCAATTGCATATCATGTCCTATGACGCAGGTAATACCTATAACCCTCAAGAAGCCTTAGCAGCTTATCAAAACTATTTCAAAGGTAAAATAGTTTTGGGAGTGGAAGTACCAAAAGAATCGTGGGGTGGAAATGTTTATACTCTCACAAAGGTTAGTAACTTGGCACAGGTTGTTGTTGACAAAAATGCCGCAGGCCTGATGCTGTGGAGCCTACAAAAACAACCAGAAGGAATACCATCAGACGCTAACCCAACTGCTGAAATGATAGCAAAAACAGCTTGTCAAATTTTTACGCTCAGTAATTGCCAGCAGCCATTATTTAACTATTAGAGTTTTGGAAAGCTGTAGCGATACCACCAATTCAGCATATAGCTGAATTGGGCTTATCTTCGTCTTTAAGAAGCTCAGATTCAGTTTGAGAACACACATCTAGTAACCGACTTCCTACACTTGCCAGTGCCTTTAAAACGAGTAACCTCACATCTTGCACCTGGAAAGAGCGAATGTTAATTCCAAGATTTACGTGCTAGCTCTCTGAGGCGTTGAATATCTTGTAAAAGAAGGTACATGTCCGGGATTTGATGCTGTTCTTAAAGGTAGGAGAAAACCTGGAGATATTCGCAAACGTATGGATGCTGATGGAGCCACAGTCTTAGATGACAGTGGCAAACCGATTGCTGGAGGAAATGTTTTTGCTCGCCCCATCGGTCATTTTATTTTGGCTGACGTGCTGAAATTAGTTGGTGTTCAGGGAAAGTCAATCGAAGACGCAATTAATGTAATTATGACTCACATCCCTATGAATATTGACAAAGCTCCTTGGGTGCGTGTCATTTGGAATCCAACAACACAGCGCATTATTGGTAGCAAATCGGAGAGGGCATTGATTGCTTCAATGATTAGTCATGCTCTGGGACTGAAGATAAATATGAAAGTTCGGGAATTGAAGCAGAAATATCGCGACACTATTGAAGATTCTAGAGCCAATTTAATTGAGCCAATCAATTGGTCAGGTAGACAAATTCATGAAGATTTGGATGATGATAGTGAATATATTTCAGAGGGTTAAAGTTTGTTAGTGTTTTTTTTACAAAAAGGTAAATATGATATATATTTCTAAAGTCTTCGGCACATCCAGCGAGACAGTATTAGATTTCTTTCAAAGATTAGGAGTTGGATACTACATTCCTTTGCATCAACGAGAATATAGTTAGGACAAAGAAAATATAGACCAATTAAAAGAAGTACACGCAGTTCGACTCAAATTAAAGGTAATCCTTATACCACCTTCGACCGCAGCCATTCACGATCAAAACTACCTGTAGCACTATTTCCCCATAAGCGCATAGCTTGTCTAAGCTGAATTTATCCCCCTTTTCCTGCACCAAGAGTGGCAAAATTGCAATTTTCTTAACCTGTCACGAATGGTTGCTGCCTTGTCTGCTTGCGTAATAATAAGTGAATCAGCTCACTCCAAAATCCAAAATCCAATGACTCGTAAGATACTCCACGGTATACGTGTACAAACCTACCAGCATCCGCTTGATCGCAAAGCGTTGGTGGCTTTGGAGAAGATGCCGGGATTACCACTACTGCTGAAAAAGATTAATGAGTACGGGATTGATCGCCTACTGAGAATGCAAACCAAGGGCGGTGAATTTCGAGTTTCCCCTCGAAACTTCCCTTCACTGCATGATGCCTTAGTGGAAACTTGCAAGATTCTGGATTGCCCCCAGCCAGACTTGTATCTCTATCGGGGAGAGGGACATATTTCTAGCTATGCGATCGGCGTGGAAAAACCGTTGGTTGGGATTAATATAGAAGCGATGGAATGGCTGTCTGCCGAGGAACTGCTATTTATACTAGGGCACGAGATTGCCCGAATCGAGGGACGTTACTTAAATTATCAGCAATTGGCTGTGGTGATGCCGTTGCTTAAAAATGTGATTAGCAGTACGACACTGGGATTTGGCGGATTGGCAGCATCCGGGCTGGAAGTAGCTTTGTTCAATTGGATCGTCATGGCAAAATTCACTGCTGATCGCGCTGGGTTGTTAGCGTGTCAGGATGTTGATGTGGCAATGACAGCTCTGATAAAATTGGGTGGGTTACCTGAGGAGTACATAAATCCGGAAGTCAAGCAAGATTTTTTAGCTCAAGCCCGCGAGTTTGATATCGACGATCTTGATAGGTTAGACCAAGTCACCAAGATTTTCAGTTTTATGGAATACCAATACCCTTGGGTTGTGATGCGGGCATCTGAACTGCTGAAGTGGCTGGATTCAGGGATGTACGAGCAGTTGGGGCGATCTATAGAGCCACAGCTAGAGCATCAAGAGCCACAGCCAGAGGAGTGGAATTTTCTATCGTCTTGGTGATGCCTATGTTCGTAAATCATTAGGCTCTATTTCCCACCCTTGTTGATTGATTCTCTCCGTTGCAAGCAGTGCTAGCTTTTCTATAACTTTTTGGGCGTTGCAGAATAGAAATATGAATTAGGGCGATCGCGCTTGTAATGTCCAAGGTGTGAATCAACCCATACTCGTAAAAACGGAAGGCAACGTGGTAAGCGCTCACTACATATGTGTTGAGTGTAAACGTCAGTGAGAGCGAATATTACGATCAAAAAGGATACACAGAGGATATTAAAATTGAGTGCCTAGAAATGTACGTGAATGGTTCTGGTTTTCGCGCTGCGAGAAAGAGTTAAAAAAGTACATCATACTACTGTTATAAATTGGGTGAGGCAATTGGGTGATACTTTGCCAGATACACCTTACAGAAGTGAAATACCAGAAGTTACGCTTATTTGATGAACAAGGGAACCTTTATTGGGTCAAAAAAAACGCTCATTTGGTTATGGACAGCAGTTAACCATAGCGTTTCGGGGATTATAGCTTGGGTTTTGGGAGATAGAAGTTCAGAAACTTTTAAACATTTGTGGATAGTGATAAGGTGTTGGCAATCTTATTCGCAAGTACACGAGGCTTCGCTATCTATGCCTGTTTTATTAGTAATGAAGACCACATTGTGAGCCAGCGCGTTGCGGGGGTTCCCCCCGTTGAAGCGACTGGCGTTAGCGCAGCGCGTTGCGGGGGTTCCCCCCGTTGAAGCGACTGGCGTTAGCGCAGCGCGTT
>JAQYWP010000717.1 GCA_029379285.1 Rhizonema sp. PD38 | reverse complement strand
TCCAAAAACATCGACATCGCTTGGTCAATTATATGTACTTTCAAGCAGAGCAGCTGTGCTGAATCATCCCGACAGTGGTTTATTCTCAGGTGGGGATATAGTGTTGCGCTCAGCTAATCCGGTTGCTGGAGACGCACATTATACTAGTTACGGCAACTTTCGTCTAGAACAGGTGCCAGAAAGTTCTTCCTTCTCTTCCCTGCGACGACAGGGAAGTGGCATGGGGAGTTTGTCTAGTACCGATGATCCAGTGATTAGAAGTGGTGGAGATGTCTCTATTGGTAGCTATACGGGAGCGTCTTTGCATATCATAGCAGGCGGTAAGGTCGAAATCCCCAATATTACAATAATGAGACCAGATACAGAGCAAGGAATAGTAGAAAACCTACGTCTATCAGATGGGACGAGTGTAGCGATTTCAGGCAATAGCAAACCAACATTAGATATACGTGCCGGAGTTTTGCCAAGTGCGATCGCAAATCCAACAATACCTGCTCTTAGTAATCCTGATTTCTCCAATGCCATCGTCACCAATACGCCCACAAGTGCCGACATCAAAGTTGGTTCTATCTTATTTGCAGATACTGCCAACAAACCCATAACGGGACAAGTGTTGTTAACTAACCAATATCGCTCTAATCCGAATTTGCCCGGAGACATTCAATTTAACGGTACAGTAGTCACAGGGGGAGGATCGGTGAATATTGACTCTAAAGGCAGTATTATTGGCAATGGTTTAATTGATACCTCCGCTACTGTAGTTAATGGACAATATTTGGGCAATGGTGGAGATGTCAGGTTATTAGCGAATGGGTTCATCACCTTCAACCCCAGTAGTGGTATCAACTCGGTCGGGTTACTCGGCGGAAATATTACTCTGACTTCCAATGGAGATATTTCATTCAATAACGCTAAAATCAGCAGCGATAACTATACCAATGTACCAGGTACAACTGGTAGTGATATTAATATCACGTCTTCCTCCGTATTTCTTAGTAATAGCTCTGAGTGGCAAGCGCGAACTTTTGGGGCAGGTAATGCAGGTAAGGTGAAAATTACAGCTAGCGAGTCAGTCTCGCTCTTCAATGACAACAGTATCAGCAGCGAAGTGGAGGCGGGAGCGGTAGGCAATGCAGGCGGGGTTGACCTGAATGCTAGTTCAGTTTCTTTAACTAATGGGGGTCAAATTAATTCTTCCACTAATGGACAAGGAAATGCAGGTGGAGTCCGGATCTCTGTGACTAGAGATTTCCAGGCAGGTGGAGAAAACAGCCAGGGATTTGTGAGTGGCGTTTTCAGCAGTGTAAATTCTGGAGCGGTAGGCAATGCAGGCAAGATTGACCTTGATGCTGGTTCGGTTTCTCTCACTAATGGCGCTCAAATCGCTTCAAGCACTAATGCACAAGGGGATGCAGGTGGAGTCCGGATCTCTGTGACTGGAGATTTCTTTGCATATGGGGAAAGTAGCCAGGGATTTGTGAGTGGTGTTTTCAGCAGTGTAGATCCTGAAGGGGTAGGTCATGCAGGCAATATTGACCTTGATGCTGGTTCAGTTTCTTTAACTAATGGGGCTCGAATCATTTCTTCTACCTTTGGAAAAGGGGATGCAGGGGGAGTCCGGCTAAATGTGACTCGATATCTCCAAGCAAGTGGGGAAAGTAGCCAGGGAATTGTAAGTGGTGTTTTCAGCAGTGTAGAACCTGGAGCAGTAGGCAATGCAGGCGGGGTTGACCTTGATGCTGGTTCGGTTTCTCTCACTAATGGGGCTCAAATCAACTCTACCACTTTTGGACAAGGGAATGCAGGTGGAGTCCGGCTAAATGTGACTAGAGATCTCCAAGCAAATGAGGCAAGTGGTGTTTTCAGCACTGTGGATACTCTTGCGGTAGGCAATGCAGGCGGAGTTGCCCTGAATGCTGGTTCAGTTTCTTTAACTAATGGAGCTCGAATCAATTCGACCATTTTTGGACAAGGGGATGCAGGTGGAATCCGGCTAAATGTGACTGGAGATTTCCTGGCAACTGGGGAAAACAGCCAGGGTGGTAGTGGTGTTTTCAGCAGTGTAGAACTCGGAGCGGTAGGTCATGGAGGCAATATTGACCTTGATGCTGGTTCGGTTTCTCTAAATAATGGTGCTCAAATAGTTTCTGCTACTTTTGGAAAAGGGGATGCAGGTGGAATCCGGCTAAATGTGACTAGAGATTTCTTTGCATATGGTGGTAATATTACTCCACTCCCCAATCGTCGAAGCTACTGGCTGGGTTATGGACAAGCAAGGCAATGTTATATTAGTGGCGAATTTGCCCAATGCTAGCCGCAGTTCTGGGAGTGATGAGATAAGTTGTCCCAGTTTAAAACGGTAGTGGGAAATGCTTCAGAAGGCTGAAGGCAGCAATCCTAGCATAGAAGCGGCACGGTAAACAATAAAGGCGTTGGTTGCGATCGCACCTAACCTGGGAATCCCTTCTGCTTTTTCGTTCTATTTTAATTTTTAATTCCGCTCTGCGATACTACGGTGTTTATACCGAACGCAACACAAAGTAATCGCGTTGTGTGTAAAAATAATTCAGAAATTGAATATTCCAGGTGACAAATAGTGATATCATATCCGTCAAATCACTCATGCGGAAAATAGCCATACTCCCAACCTCAAGCAGTGCTAGCTCTTTGAGGAGACAAAGCGTAGCAAGGAGCGGGGTGGGGTTCAGTAACGATGAGAATTATGACTAATTAAACGGACAGGATATAAGAAAAAGCTAGTTTCTATACTAGATTTCCTTGTTTTAACGGAGATAAAAAGTTTGAGCAGCATAATTTATAGCTGACAATCTATAAAAAAAATCAGTGATTATGCTGTGTGACACATTAGGGTGCGGAATATGGATTGTAATTCCTCAGGCACTGAGCCGCTCTCTGCACAACTATAAAAAGAATTCAGATATTTTATATTTCGTTACATATTTACGCCTTTTTTTTGGTCCACCTACTGATAGGCTGAAATCAAGAAGCGGAAAATTCCACTGAAATGGGAGAGAAGTTTTAATTGAGGGAGGTAAGACGACAGCTAGTTTTAGTGCTGCTTACTTTTTTGCTGGTAACAACAGTTGTACCAGCCACAGCAGAGTTCAATTCAAAATTCAAAATTCAAAATTCAACAAATAGAATTACGAGTTACGAATCACGAACAGAGAATTATCCTGTTACGTTACTCGAACAAGGTAAGCAATTTTATGATGCCGGACGGTTTGCAGAAGCAGCACAAGTTTGGGAACAGGCGCTCTCAGCATTTGAGCAAAAAAGAGAATTACGTAATCAAGCCACTAGCTACAACTATCTCGCCATTGTTTATCAGGACTTGGGACAGTGGGAAACTTCTCGAAGTGCGATCGCTCAAGTTTTCAAATTGCTGCAAACAAATCATGATCCTTCGCTTTACGCTCAAGTCCTCAATACTCAAGGCAGTTTGCAACTCAATACAGGTCATGCGGAAGCCGCACTGGAAACTTGGAAACGAGCAACACAGAGTTATCGTTCCCTTAAAGATATCACGGGAATTGTTCTGAGCCAAATTAACTCGGCTCAAGCATTGCAAACTTTAGGACTTTATCGACGGGCACGAACCACTTTAGAGCAAGTCAATCAAGACTTGGCAGCCTTACCGAACTCTCTCCTCAAAGTAAGAGAATTATGCAGTCTAGGTGTGACTTTACAAGTTGTCGGAGATTTACAGCAGTCGCAAGCTGTTTTGTCTCAGAGTTTAGCCATTGCCAAGCAACTCAATTCAACACCAGATATTGGAGAAACCTTATTAAGATTGGGGAATACTGCGAGGGCAATGGCAGACTTTGATACGGCATTAAAGTTTTACCAACAAACAACAAATACGGCAACAAATCCCCATACCCATCTACAAGCGCAACTCAACCAACTCAGCATCTTGGTTAACACCAAGCAAACCACAATAGCACTGGCACTTCTCCCTCAAATTCAAGCGAGGCTGACAAATCTTCCTCCCAGTCGTACAGTGATATATGCACGGGTGAATTTTGCAGAAAGTTTGATGAAGCTGTCATCCATCATAAGTCATTCGTCCTTAGTCGTTGACAAAAGACAATTGACTAAGGACAAAGGACAAATAACTAATGACATTGCTCAAATATTAGCAACATCTGTACGACAGGCAAGGGAATTAAAAGATACTCGGGCAGAATCTTATGCTTTGGGGGAGTTGGGGCATCTGTACGAACAGACTCAACAATGGAAGGAAGCCCTTTCGCTCACGCAACAATCACTCTCTTTGGCTCAAGGCATACGGGCAGCAGATATTGCGGCAAATTGGTACTGGCAGCAGGGGCGAATTCTCAAAGCACAGGGGGATGTAAACAGTGCGATCGCAGCCTATGACCAAGCAGTTTATACTCTAGCATCTCTACGTCAGGACTTAGTGACGGTGAATCCAGACGTGCAGTTTTCCTTCCGAGAACAAGTGGAACCTGTCTACCGTCAGTTGGTAGAATTGCTGTTGCAAAATGTAGATAGTCTACCCGAACCCACTAGACAAAAACACCTCCAACGTTCTCGAGAAGCGATTGAGGGTTTACAACTGGCGGAGGTAGAAAACTTCCTTAGAGAAGCTTGTATAACTTATAAATCCAGAACGATTGATGCGATCGACAACAGAGCTGCGGTGATCTATCCCATCCTTCTGAGCCAACGCTTGGAGGTGATTGTCTCTCTACCCGGACAGCCGTTGCGACATTACGGAACTGCTCTTTCAGCAGAAAAAGCTTCAAAGGTATTTGAGGAACTGCGCTCTTCTTTAAACCCTGCTTTCCAACCGAACGAAATATTACCCTCTGCACAACAAGTCTATGATTGGTTGCTGCGTCCGGCAAAAGCAGAGTTAGAGCGTCAGGGAATGAAAACGTTGGTATTTGTCCTTGATGGTTTCTTACGCAG
>JAQYWP010000716.1 GCA_029379285.1 Rhizonema sp. PD38 | reverse complement strand
ATACCCTAGAGTTTGATTTTACTTCCTCTATCTTGGTAATCTATTCAACAATTTTCTAATTTATCTCGACAAAATGTGTGTAATTTAAAATACTCGTCTATTTATAGTTTTATTTAAATAATTGCCTGATAATGCTGATTTTTAGGCTATAAGCGTTAAAGTCTGATAAAAAATATACAAGCTATTTAGCGAGTTTCTACTTACCACTAAATCAGTGGTAATTTTCGTTATGTTTACTATCTTGGTTGTGCTTATAGTTATACTTGTTAAGCAGAAGGGTAATTCTAGACCGTATGTACTAACTTTTTATAATGGCAAGCCTACTTGTCAAAATGAAAGCCAGTAGAATTCTCCAAGGCATCTACCAAGGCATGAATTTTTGTACTCAGCCCACCTTTGCTACGACCGATGGCTTCATCAAGCCCATCCCCCCTTTTGCCCCAGCACTATGTTGGTGGGCACGTACAATGGTCGAGTCAATATGTACTTTTTTATTCCATTTTGATGTACTTGCTTCAGTAATAACCGATTGTGACACTATAGAAGAGTGCGGAATGTGGGGTAAACTTTAGAACCATACCCAGTTTCCTCCCCATAAGCGAGTAGAATTTGGTAAATACTAGCATTTAATTTATCCTAGGTTTCCAGAACAGTAAACCCAGGATAGATTTACTACTGCTCAATTCCCCCTTTTGACAGTGATTTATTTATTAGCGCTTGTTGGGTAAAGACGCGCAAGCTTTCAACCTGCTCGATTTCGTTTGTTGTTAGTTGGGTTGGTATCTTTTCATGCCACTTACCGTCATGATAGCGGGTTTGCATCACAGGAATATCATTCCCATGACGGCAAACAGTTAGGACATTTCCGTCCAAACTTGCACTCAACTCCCGTCCATTAATACGTAGATTATTAGTAACAAGCATATAGTCAGTGATGACAGTAGCCAGATGTTTGATATTGGGGGGTAGGGGAGCCAACGGCGCAGGCAGATCTGCCACGAGAGTCGGTACAACTGAGGGGATCTCCGTAACGCGCTCCCTTGATTTGAACCGACAGGTGTTGTCGGGGGTAGGGGAGTCGCTAATGTTCGATGGTTGTTCTTCTGTTGGGAAAATTGCGCCATTTTCTACGGTATCCCTCTGTTCTCCTTTTGATTTTTCCAACTCTAGTGATGCGTCCTCCTCAACCTCAACTATTTTCACTTGAATTGGCTGCTTCAATTCTTCCAATGGTGGCGGTAGTAGTTCCTCCTTAACCTCAGTTTCAACTGTTAAGTGATTATTTTGACTTAGTGTCAGTGATAGTTCGATAGACGGCTGTTCTTCTTCGGGCTGTTGGGGTTGTACTTTCTTCAAAGCTCCGGTTTTTGCCGCAGCTAACTCTTTTCCCAATGTTTGTGTAATTGTTAAACCCTCTTCTGGATAATTGCTACTGAGTATGTTTGTACTAATATTAAAATTGGTATTGCTGTCAGTATCGCCGTTACTATCGCTTGTACTGCTTTCCGTAGTTTTATCACTATCGTAGTATTCCGTATCACTTAAATCCCTATTGTTTATTTGGTTAACTGCTTTTGTTTTGGCTTGTTGAATGACTTCCTTATCTCTCTGGCGATCGTATGTTACTCGATATTCAGATTGCAGTTTATTCCAACTATAAGGTTTATATACTTGATAACCAGCTATTTTGACATCACTGTGGATGTAGGTAAAGCCGAGTATTTCATCTCCTCTCATCTTGGGTAATACCGCAATGTTGTTTTCCTCCAATCGTTGGATGAAAGTAGATATGGTGGGACTATCTTTAATGGCTTCCCCTATCGCTGACCGAATAATCTCCTTACTCGTTGGGGTTTTGTGTTTACTGTTGACTGCCCTGATACTTTTCGAGCGGTTGGGACTGGTAGGGGCGGTAATCGCGTACTCTTTTTTTAGCCTAGAGGCGACAGCTTCATTCGTCGTTGGTGTTACCTCCAATCCTAGTTCCGTCGCGATTCTTCTGGTTGAAACCTGAGAGTTAAAATAGTCGTAGGAGTCATTAACTAAGCTACCATCTAACCGAATTCGGGAAGCGATTATATGCAAGTGTTCGTGGGATCGGTCGTGATGGCGTACCGCTACAAATTGACTGGTAGCGTGGGGTGCTTCGTCCTTGGGCAAATACCCCATGTCTCTGAGAAATTCCTTCGCCACATAACAATACTGACTATTGGACAAATGCTCGTGGTAGTCGGGGCGGTGTGCGATCGCAATAATGAGGTGGGCACACTGTCGCTTAACTGCTTTGTTGGTATATTTGGTGTTGAGGAACTGTTCGTTAAAGGAGTGCGGACTTGTTCCCATCATGTTGGTATCGACAATCGCAGCATCCTCCTTCCCCAAGACGTACTTGAGAGTGTCGAGAAAATCGGGTTTTTTGTAGATGACGGGAATCAATTGAGAAGGGTATGGTTGTCGAGAGGATTTCTACAACTTACCAATTTTCTCTAAGTATTGCCAATAACCCGACTGTAAAGATTTGAACAAATTATCCTGGGGTAGGGACTTTAAACTAAGATGTTCCCCTCCCTTTCCCATCTCCTTAGTGTGTCTGGGCTTACTCCTTTTAATGTCACTGCTTCTGAAACATAGAATCCCCGTCTTCAGCGCTATTTGGACTGGGTTATCGTAGTCAGGTTCTTCATCCCACTCCGCATAAATCACGCTTGCTTTTATCCCAGATTTCAACAGCGTATGGAATGTCTGCTTGACCAGTTTTGCTCTGTGGACAAGGAACAGTACTCGCCTTCCCCTGGATAGTGCATCAAGTATAATTTAGCTGGCAACCACTGTCTTGCCAGATCCCGTTAGAGCATAAATTAATACTGAGTTTAGTCCTAGTTTGAATAACTTATAAGGTTCTGTAATTACCTGCTTATGGTAGTTTCGCAGGTTTATGCTCATCGCTTGTTTCACTAATACTGATATAAATTATTACTAATTTAGCAAATAATTTTTTCTTGTAGCGTTTTAAACTGCTGTAATGTTTGCTAAATATGGCAATAACGCGTTTTTGGGTTTAGAAATCGGCGATCGCCTACTTGCAGTTCGGGAAAACAACCAAAGAATATTCACGCCCGGTTCCATAACTGATGATAGTAATGATTTTATAAGTTGTTACTAGTTTTTATCAGGTTTTAAGTAGGTGGTTGATATTGAATGCAACTGCAATAGTCTTATCCACAAGTGCGATCGCTCTTTCTGTAGTGTTGATAAAAAGCTGGTTGTTTGTTTCTTTAGCTAGGTGAGATAGCATCATCAGTTCGCTTTTGAGGGTTCCTGCAGTAGCACGTATGGTTATTAAGTCAGCAGGTGGTTTGCTTGCCAAGACTCGTCTCAAGCCACATGAGCGTAGGTACTCAGATGCGGTTACCCCTGCGGCAGTGGCTTTATTCTCAATGGCAATTTTCTCGTCATCAAAAACGTACACCTTGATGGACTTGGTTCGTTTGGTGGGGTTGGTAGCTGAGTGCATAAAACTGGATAAATTTGTGCTTGTTGGTATTCCACCTCGATAGAAATAACGTATGAGTATCAAGAAATTAAATGAATTGACACTCATACTTCAGGGTTACTTGCCTCCCGCATTATTTAGGTATAGCTTCTACGATAGTAATATGTAACTAGTAAAAATACTGCATCTGTTGCAATCTCTCTGCTACAAAGCTTTTGAATAGAAAAATTGTGTCTGCAAATGTAACCTATGTAAAAAATTCATTAAAGTTGTAGATATAACATAATCTTGTACTACATCATAAGACAAGTATGATAGAGATGATTGTCAATTAATTTAGATTATTGATAATAGTAAAAAACTAGAGTAACCCTATTGAACATACCTTGTCTAATGAAAAGACTACTGTACAGGACAATACACAAAAAATTGGGTGTGGCAAGCTACAAATCTAGACAGCAAAAGGACTGTGTGGATTTTGTCAAGTTTGATGCTCTCAAAGGTAGCGTGAAGAATAGAGTGAGATTAACTTCTGTTTTGAGTTGGAGTTTACTCGTACC
Organism: Rhizonema sp. PD38; assembly: GCA_029379285.1. Classification (GTDB taxonomy): domain Bacteria; phylum Cyanobacteriota; class Cyanobacteriia; order Cyanobacteriales; family Nostocaceae; genus Rhizonema. Next base: position 909 of record JAQYWP010000716.1, on the reverse strand, counting down.
TTACTCTTTTATAATCGAGTTTTATTTAAATTAAAATAGATAATCTAAATTTATTTTGAGTTGACAATTTGCTATTTTTTAGAAGTGGGATAAGAACTGAGTAGGATTTGAGTAAGAGTAGAGTAAGATGTAATTCTCATCAGTAAATTTCAGTAGTAGAGATGACTTTTCTTGTACTAAGAATCTTTTATTTATAAATGCAAACTCAGGTGAGTGTCATTGCTAATGTTATGGTTAACCATTTACGTGTCTGTAAATACACGCTCATCTACTATCTATGGGAAAGCGATCGCTTTCAAGGGCGAATTTACCACCAACCAGATCTCAAGACGATGCTCCCAGAGGGAACCGCCCAATTAATAATAATCTCCCCTGTACAGACCAACCTTGTACAGAACCTTCCTCCGTAATTGAAAAGTGGGGGGCGCGGGTGACGTTTGACTTAGGGGATTTCGGTGTTGATGATGATTTCCTTTGGGATGAGGAGTGGTCAGAACCAAAAATCCCCGGTGCTGCGTTTGAAGTTGGGAATGTCGTTGAGTGTTTGGTTGATGGGTGTCGCGAAGTGGGACTTGTGGTTGAATCCATGAGGCGGTGCAGGTTTGGAACTAAAATAAATTGTCATGGCGTTGAAGTTGAATAAGAATTATGGATACCAAACCATTAGATAAGCAAGAGTTACTGACTTGGTTAAAACAGGGAGGATACTCAGTGTACAACGATAAAGTTTACACTGAAAGCAAGGAAATAGCTTTAGATGACAACGATAATAATGAAGAGGTAGTTTTATCAGAAATTTTGCCCCTCACAGTACCTATTTGTGACGGATTCTTACCAGCGCCCATAGATACTATGGGACGGAGACAAAATAAAATGCAGAACCTTTATCAACTAGAGTTGTACCCAAAG
>JAQYWP010000715.1 GCA_029379285.1 Rhizonema sp. PD38 | reverse complement strand
CACGATCACCCAACAGCTAGCGAGAATTCTCTTCCTAACGCAAGAACGAACAGTCTGGCGCAAGCTTAAGGAAGTTCGCCTAGCACAGAAAATGGAGCGGGAATTGAGCAAAGACCAGATTTTAGAACACTATCTTAATCTAGTGTATTTGGGTTCTGGAGCTTATGGCGTGGGAGATGCGGCTCACATCTACTTTAGTAAATCGGCAAATGAACTCACTCTTGGGGAAATCGCGACAATCGCCGGACTCGCTCCTGCCCCCAGTCGTTATTCACCGGAGGTGAATCCAGAAGCCGCCAAACAACGGCGGAATATAGTATTGCAACGGATGCAAGAAGAAGGATTCATTACATCAGCCGAACAACAAGCAGCAATGGCGGAACCAATCGCCCTCAAACACAGTTCGCCCAAGCAATTAGCAGTTGAGTATCCCTATTTTACGACATACATTCAGAAAGAATTGCCAAAGTATGTTTCTCCAGACGTTCTAGCAGAAGGAGGTTTAACAGTAGAAACGACTCTGAACCCAACTTGGCAAAAGACAGCAGAAGAATCAGTTGCTAAAACTTTGCGAAATCAAGGTCGTTGGGAGAATTTTAAGCAAGGATCTATGGTAACCATAGATCCCCGGAATGGTGAAGTTGAGGCAATGGTTGGGGGTAAGAACTTTGGGAAGAACCAATTTAATCGTGTTACCCAAGCACAACGTCAGCCAGGTTCAACGTTTAAAGGGTTTGTGTATGCGACGGCGATCGCAAGCGGAATAAGTCCTTACAGAGAATATGAGGACGCACCGTTTGTGGTGGACGGGTACGAACCAAAAAACTTTAGTGAAAAGTTCCACGGTTCAATGAGCATTAGAGATGCCTTGACCAAGTCAATTAATATTATTGCGGTCAAGGTGTTAATTAGTGTTGGATTTAATCCCACTATCAAACTCGCGCACGATATGGGGATTAAATCCGAACTCAAGCCTACCTATTCCCTAGCACTCGGCTCAAATGAAGTGAATCTACTGGAATTAACGAGTGCTTACGGTAGTTTTGCGACTAATGGATTGCACGTCGAGCCTCACGGCATCAAACGTATCCTCAACCGTTGGGGTAAGGTGATTTGGTCTGCTCACTTTAAGCAAACGCGAGCGCTTGATGCGGAAAGTGCTGCGATTATGACCTGGATGCTACGCAACGTGGTACAAGAGGGAACTGGTGCAGCCGCGCAATTGGATAATAGACCCGTAGCTGGGAAAACGGGCACATCTGATGAAGCCCGCGATTTATGGTTTATCGGCTACATTCCTCAACTGGTGACAGGTGTTTGGTTAGGTAACGACAACAACAACCCTACTGATGGTAGCAGTGGCAGCGCTGCCTCTACCTGGCATCAATTTATGGAAACAGCAGTAAAAGGCATGGCTGTAGAAAAGTTTCCCTCAATTCCTAAGCTTGAAGGTAGAAAAGGGACAATCAAAGCAGAATCTGTCAAACCCAGACGGATTACGTATCGGTCTATTTCTTCGACTGAAAAATCGGACGATTCTAGCAAATCGGATGACGGCGATCGCTGGCAGAGAAGGCGCAGAAGAAGCGATTCTTCAGATCGAGATCAACAACAAGAAGAAACCTCAAGATCTAGAAGACAGCACTACTCTGAACAACAAAACGAGGAAAACTATACATCCCGAAGGCATTCTCGACGGGAACGTAGTGAAGAATCGAATGGTGAGTCTTCTCGTTCACGGCGACGTTCTAGACGAGAAGAATCTAATTCTCCACGTGCTTCTACCTCGCATCAACAGTCTGAATCAACAACTCACTCTTCCCCCTCCTCAAGTTCTCAGCCACAGCAGTCTTCTTGGCGAGAGAGGCTCAAACCATCTTCTTCAGAGACAACAAAATCGGGGACGTAGAAACTTGGGAGTACAGGCAGAGCAGAGACGAATTTAAATCTACTCTCCTCCGCCTCTCCTCCTGAAGGGGGATGTGGATATTACACTCTTTTGCATAAATAGTATGCTAAAGACCCAAGAGTAATACCTTACGGGACTAAAGTCCCCGTCAAAAAATCTGCTTTTTTGCGAAGTCTACCGGACAGAAGATTCTGGTAGATTTGCTTCGCGTTACAATTAGATGAATAGGTCAATTGTGATGACATTATCCTCGGACTGTTAAGCGCCTGAATCCACGCATTTCTAATGCATGGTGTTGGCTCAACAAATTGAGTAAACCCAAAGCGGTAATGTTTGTATAAGATATTCTATAGCTCGTTAAAACGAGCGTTCATGCGAAGTCTTGGGAGCGGAAGCTTCCGTCAAGAAAGCTTCGCGTTTCCTCCGTGGTTTAAAAATAAACACACGGTTTCCACATGTATCGGAGGTTTGTAGATGACTTTATTGATGGAAGCAGCAGCGCAAGCTGCTGCGAAATCGGCACAAAATGCACCGCATTTCCCTGTATCAGCGACTTTAGTCTATGTCGCTGGTTTTATAGCTGCAATTACGATTGGTTCAATCGCTTGGTACAACTCTAAGCGTCCTCCCGGTGCTGAGGGTAATGAACGTCCTAGCTTTATACCAAAAGTTGAGAAGGAAGAAACTCCGGGTCTTGGAGATCCGAAGCCCTAATCACTGCGGAGTCCTGAGTTCTGAGTCTTGAGTCCAAAAACTTTTGAATTTTGTTTTATAACCAACTTAAATCGTAGAAAGAAAAAACTTTACTCAGGACTCAGGAGTTTGGTCAGTTTTGAACATCTACCCAACGATGGTAAAGCTTTTGAATACGCTTGAGAATAGGATTGAACTTGCGTTGGGTTGAATCATTCTCTTGAGATAATTGTTGTAGTTCGTTGATCAGCTTTGCTTCTTCGCTCGCCACATCACCATCACTGTAGATCAAGCCACCAATCGCTTCAATGAGAGTTTGGGTATCTTCAGAACTAGGGTGATTGCCAAGATATCGCTTCACAGAGTCATGACACTGCTGTGGCTGCACAGTTGTTAGTTCATCTAGCAAATGTTGGATTTCTGGATCTTCAGCGACACCTTTTTCTTGAGCTATTTTGCGAAGATATTCCCGTTCTTCTGGTTGAATTCTACCATCGAGCCAAGCGGCCCCAATCAAGATTTTGATTAAATCTTTTACACTATGAGAATGGCTCACCATTTTTGTATCCTCTGGTAGATTTATCTTTTTTCATTGGAGGATCACTAATAACGTAACATGCTAGTTATACAGTTATAGTTATTGATGGGTAATGGAAGAATAATTGTCTTTCCAATCGCCAGCCAGAGTAAGTGTTTAACTAGCAACTTGAGTTAATAGCTAATCAGCTCCATTGAAAATCTTACACTGATTGCTTTTCCTTAAGCGCACCATGAAAAAGCCATCCATGTCCAATCGATGAGGCCAAACTTTAATCCAACCTTGTGAAGTGGAGTAAGCACTTAGCCATGAATCAAAACGCGGAGGCTCAATTTCCCAATCCAGATTCTCCGCTAAAAATGACTCGATGACACCTTCGTTTTCTGCTGGATGCAATGTACAAGTGGCATAAACTAAAACACCACCTGGCTTGACAAAACAAGAAATATATGCCAGTAATTCTTTTTGAAGAACCGAAAGTTCTTGTACAGTTTCTCTTGACTGTCGCCAACGAGCATCAGCATGGCGATGTAGAGTTCCTAAACCAGAACACGGTGCATCTAATAATACACGGTCAGCTAAATTTTTAAACTGGGGTAAGTTGCGGCTGTCACCAGTACAAATTTGAATGGATTTTAACTTCAGTCGTTGAATATTTTCTTGAAGTTTTTTTAAACGAGATGCAGTGCGATCGCAAGCCCAGATTTTGCCTTCATCCCCCATTAATTCCGCAATGTGAGTTGTTTTACCTCCAGGTGCAGCACAGGCATCAATAATCACTTCACCTTTTTTTGGATCAAGCAAATAACTTACCAGTTGGGCGCTACTATCTTGTATAGTCCACCAACCTTCATGGAAACCGGGTAATTTTTGAATTGAACCTACGTTATCACTCAAGCGTAAAGCGTGTGATAGATGAGGAATTTGCTTAATTAAAACATCAGCAGATTGCAACGCTACTTCAACTTCCGCTAAGGAAGAGCGAATTGTATTTACCCGGATGTCAATCGCTGGCGTTTTGTTCATCCACTGACAAAGTTGTTCTGTTTCTACAAAACCTAGTTGTTCTACCCACACTTGAATAATCCAGTCTGGAAAGCTATGCAAAATACCCAAGCGTTCCACTGGGTTGTCTGGCAATTTTAAGGGGAATACAAATTCTTCCTTGTTTTCCTTGTCTTCTTTGCCTCGCTTATCCTCTGCAATTCTAATATATTGCCGCAATAAACCATTCACAAATCCTGTGAGTCCTGAAAAGCCGTTGTCTTTAGCAAGTTGGACAGTGGTATTGACAGCTGCGCTGGCAGGAATTCGTTCTTGATAGCGTAATTGGTATAAGCCTAAATGTATGATAGTGCGGAGATCTTTTGGTTGTTGATGCGATTTCTTTTTGCCTAGTTGATCAATCAGAATATCGAGGGTGCGTTGCCTTCTGACACTGCCATAAACTAATTCTGTCACCAAGCGGCGATCGCGATCATCAAAAGTATTTCCCAAAGATAGTGTCTCTCTTGAAGATTCGCGAGCGAGTAAATCAACTTTTTGCAACACCCGATCCAAGGCTACATCAACATAAGCCCCCTTATGAACATCTCGTAGGGCAATAAACGCGAGTTGACGGGGATTTGATGAAACCATAGATTTTTGTGTAGGTTGATATTCCCACATTGAGCGCGAATGTTATTACTATCTTATATCCCCTACTTCTTGAAGAAGTAGGGGATATCGTTTTTCATTGACACTGAGAGAGTAGGATTGAGGTTAACCAAACATGACTAAGTACAACGTTTCATAAATTCGTGACGAATTGAACCGTTTGCTGGCGAGGCT
>JAQYWP010000714.1 GCA_029379285.1 Rhizonema sp. PD38 | reverse complement strand
ACGATAAAGAGTTTAATAAAACCTTTTCTCCTATTTCTATTGATATGCGTAATATAGTTTTACAAGACTGGCCTACAATCAAAGATGAAAACAAATATTATCAAGACATTTCTAGTACACTGATTAACCAGCCCATGATTCAAACTAGGAAAGGCTGGCAACAAGGTAAAAACATTACTACTGAGTTGATATCTCAGCAAATCTGGAAATATTTACATCCATATTATGGAAAATTAAATAATATTTATAAACCGCTATTCAAATATTCTTTACCTCATAAATCATGGATGTATATGCATCGTGGAATTTCTCAATTCAAGCAGCATCGTCTAATCATTACAAATCGCTTACATGGTCATATTCTCTGCATTTTAATGGAAATCCCCCATATCTTTCTACCTAACGCTTACTATAAAAATGAAGCCTTTTATAAAGCTTGGACTTCCTCAATTCAATTTTGCCAATTCGTAAAAGAGCCTTCAAAAATTGAAATGGCTGCACAAAATCTGCTTAATTCATTTCCTAACAACGTAGCTGTATAGCAATCTTAAATCATTCGTAAAATTCTCTCCTCTATCTTTTCTGGGCGCTCTTGGCGTCTTGGCGGTTAATAATTTTACAACTTAAATATGAATACTATATAGCCATTACATTATATGTACAATTCTCCTTTAATTTCCGTTATTATTCCAGCCTACAATGCTGAAGGCACTATATTAGAAACGATCGCATCAGTTCAGCAACAAACCTTCTCAAACTTTGAGATCGTAGTTATTAACGATGGTTCAACTGACAGCACTGTAGAATTGCTAAACACAGTCGATGATCCCCGCATCAAAATTTTCTCATACAGCAATGGTGGTTTACCAGTGGCTCGCAATCGCGGTATCTCTCATGCCACTGGAGAGTTTCTTGCCTTTCTCGATGCCGATGACTTATGGACACCTGATAAGTTGGAACAACAATTAGCAGCATTGCAACAGCATCCAAATGCTGGAGTTGCTTACAGCTGGATTTATTTCATGGAGGAGAAAGGTAACTCTTTATCTTTCCACCCTAGTGAACCCGTATTCTTTGAAGGTAACGTTTATGCCAACCTGTTAGTTGGTGATTTTATTTATAACGGCTCAAACACTTTGATTCGCAAGCAAGCAATCAACTCAACAGGAGAGTTCGATCCGGCACTAAAATCTTGTGAAGATTGGGACTATTGGTTGCGGCTAGCGCTTCATTGGCATTTTGTTGTTGTTCCCAAACACCAAATTTACTATCGTCGCTCCACAGGAGCAATGTCCTCTAAAGTAGAGGTGATGAAGGAAGCAAGTCTTATAACGCTTGAAAAGGCTTATCGCTCGGCTCCACCAGAACTTCAATATCTGAAAAATCAAAGCTTGACAAGTTTTCAAAAATATTGTGCAGATTTATATCTGAAGCAGAGCACTAATATGAGTGGAGTCAAACAGGCAGGGCAGCACTTGTGGATGGCAATTTGTTTACAGCCGCAAACTTTACTAAACAGAAGATTTCAAAAGTTAGTACTCAAGTTTCTCTTGTTACGAATATTCTCCCCTGAAATGACTAACAATCTTTTCCAGTTCCTCAATAAAGTTCGTGCCAATCGTCAGCCTCTACTCCAACGATGAAAAAGATTTCCAATTCGCTTAAGATACCCAGTTCTCAACTAGACGAAAATAACAGCGATCGCACGCTAAAAGCGCAAAGTCTGTCAAAGCCGACAGTTGCTTTATTACCTTATGGCGATCTGATCGAAGACTTTTTAGACAGCATCGGAGTATCATTCGAGGCTTTCTGTGACGAGTTTATGGGTAGCTGGATGTTCGGTTACATCAATGCTCTGCAACTAGTTGGTATACGGACAGTACTATTTTGTTTTTCAGCAAATGTGACTGTACCATCACGTTTTATACATAAGCCGACTGGTGCTATGATTAATGTGCTACCCGCTACAAAAATTTATTGCATTTACCGTGGGGTTCAACGCCAAGCGCTTAACGTTTTTGGGGTAAGCGAGAACGAGAAGTTCAGCGATGTCTACGCCACACAAAATAAGCGCCCTTCGCTAATAGTCAAACTCAAGGATGTCGTCAAGAATATAGGCTCTTACTTATCTACGCCTTTGTGGTTGCTGGCTCGCGAACTACAGCGTGAGAATTGCAATGCCATTTTGTGTCAGGAGTATGAATATGCCCGCTTCGACGCTTGTGTGCTTTTAGGGCAATTGATGCGTCTGCCAGTGTTTGCTACCTTCCAAGGAGGTGACAAGCAGCAAAGCTTACTCGAATATCCTCTGCGTCTACAGGCAATGAGGAGATGTTCCGGCTTAATTATTCCTACGAAAACCGAGATTCAACGAGTAAATGCCGCGTATGGTAGTATACCGCCTGCCAGGGTAGCTCGTATTTTCAACCCATTAGATGTGGCAACATGGGGTAGAATCCACCGCGAAGAGGCACGGGCAGCACTCGGTATCCCGCTTGATGCTAAGGTAGTAGTATGGCACGGGCGTGTCGAGATAGAGCGAAAGGGGTTGGATGTCCTGTTGGAAGCGTGGAATCAAATTTGCTCTCAACGTCGTGAGACAAAGCTACAGTTGCTATTAGTGGGAACGGGCAGTGATGCGAACAAATTGCGCCAGCGTATAGAAGCTCTGCAACTGCGGGGGGTAATTTGGGTAAACGAATTTGTGAGCGATCGCACCAAGATTCAACAATACCTCTGTGCTGCTAACGTTTATACCCTCCCTTCCCGACAAGAGGGCTTTCCCGTCGCGCCAGTTGAGGCAATGGCTTGCAGTTTGCCTGTGGTGGCAGCTGATGCTCCTGGCGTGCCTGACATTCTTGAGGAGGGCGAAGCTTCAGGTGGGCTAGTCGTGCCACGCGGTGACGCCACGGCACTGGCGTCGGCACTCTGTCGCATTTTGGATGATCCCGTTTGGGGGGAGGAGTTGGGTAAACTTGCTCGATATCGGGCTTCTAACTGCTTTTCGCCTGAGGCTATTGGCAAGCAACTCCGTGACTTTCTGTTATCAAACAGTTAATCAGAGTTTTTAGAAGTAGTGTCAATAGCCAGGTGGATATCCTAGTGGATCATTCTCTCACTCTGTTTGGATCGTATCAGCCACCAAGACGATCATAGCCAGTAGGTAGTATTTCCGTGCTGTATTGGAGATTACGTTACTAACTAGTACAACTTGAGATCGCGACTCAAACAAAGTCGGTCTTCAAAATGAAAAAAGAGCAAAATTACGCCAACTAATGTTAAAAATCAATTCGATGCCCTTGCTGTAGATCCACTAAACCCCAATCATGTTTTGATTGTTTACGATCAGTACAATCGAACAGAAGATTATTGTAGAGTATTTCAATCTACTAATGGTGGTGCCACTTGGCAGCAGAAAAGGCAAAGCTTGAAGCCTCAAGTACCTTGGTGGCCTAACTGGTATTTTGGCTCAGCCACCTCAGCGATTGAATTCGATCCGAAAATTCCTGGTAAAGTCTGGTTAACTGACTGGTTTGGAACATGGCAAACAGACAACATCAATGAGCGGCAGTCTGTCTGGTTAAATTACGAAAAAGGACACGAGGAGTTGGTGAGCTTCGCCCTCATCTCACCTCCAAAAGGATCGCCGTTGTTAAGTGGTATGGCTGATGTCGATGGGTTTAACCATAACTTAGGACTAGATACTTACCCGTCATCCCAGTTGGGTGGTTTGAAAAGTCCCAGGTTTCAAGATACCTACAGCCTTGCCTACAGCGAAAGCAATCCTTTACGAATGGTACGCGTTGGCGGTAACCGATGGAACAAAACTTATACCGGAGCAACTTCGACAGACGGGGGACTGACTTGGACAAAGTTTTCGTCATTTCCGCAAAAGACAATGCCACTGCGCATAGCTATGTCGGCGACTAACCCGAATTTGTTCGTGGCGATCGCAAGTCTTGGGCAACCTATTCGCACAACTGATGGTGGAGCTTCATGGAGTACTGTATCGGGATTGCCTAATGGATCAAAAGGACCATGGTACTGGGGTCAACCATTGGCAGCAGATAAAGTTGATGGTAACACATTTTACTATTATAGTGGCGGTAAAGTTTACCGTAGTATCGACAGAGGTGTATCCTTTAATGTTGTGAACTCCGAATTGCCGAATGAAAGTTGGTCAATGCTCAAAACAGTTCCGGCAAGCAGCAACGAACTTTGGCTTAGTCTCAACTGGCAGGGGCTTTATCGCTCTACAAATGGTGGAGTCAAGTTTGCCAAAGTTGCCAAGGTGGAGAGAGCTTATTTATTTGCGATCGGCAAGCCACCAATGGGAAGCAATATTGGGGCGCTGTATTTGTATGGTAAGGTTGCGGGTTTAGGCGAGGGAATCTTTGTTTCAGTGGATCGTGGAGAAACATGGACAAGTATTGGCGATCGCACTCAGGCGATCGGAGATAACCCTCAGGTGATGGAAGCTAGCCTACAAAAATTTGGATTAGTCTTCATTGGTACCAATGGCAGAGGAATTTACTACGGAACTCCATAAAATCATCCTATTTTTCTAGACTTATTTAGGACTTACGGACTATACAAATTAACCATAATGTGTTTATGTTTTTTATCATTTTAGGTGCTTCGTATAATCCTGATTTTTTCATATATAGCGGTTAGGGAACTCCGAGAAATAAATTATCCAATTTTCAAACTCGATTTACTTCTTCTATTCCCCCTGCTCCCCCTTGCAGATTGATTATTTTTTTATTTGGAAGTCCCTTATCGTTTGAGTCACATACAGAATGTCCTCAAGATCGGATGGCTGGGACAAGGCTATGCATTTATTTCTTGGCAATATGCTATAGCAGTTCTCAGTTACATCTCATACACTCGCACTCTCTTCTTCATACCATTTCACGAAAATCTTGATACAAATAACGGGTTTCTAATTCTTTCCCCCTGCTCCCCTGCTTACC
>JAQYWP010000713.1 GCA_029379285.1 Rhizonema sp. PD38 | reverse complement strand
TTAGAGAGTCTGTAAAAGGATTATCAAATAACTTTAAAAAATTTATTAAAAATGGTAATTTGAGAATTCAAATTGAAATAGAGCCTGAAGTGGATGCAACAAGAAACACAGGTCTACCAACTGGGTCGTTTCTTTTGAATATGAATCTTTGGATTGAAAGTAAAGAATTACCATTGGGTAGGTTTGCAGAAAATGTAGTATTGGAACCACAAGGAATAGAAAAAAGTGATAGTTTGCGAATCTGCTTAGAAAAAGAAGATTTGCTACCGAATTTAATTCGCAAAGCTCGTTATAGTTTACCAGAACCAGTAAAACTGGCAATTGAAATTTTTCTGCCGATTGATTTTTATCAAGAGTCTTTAGAAAGGATTTGTTTCAAATCAGGTAGAAGTGAGAGAAAACCATTGGGAAAGGAATACTCAATTTTTATCAATTCATTTGAACGTTATTTTGATGAAGATTTTAGGGAAAGTCGTGATGAAATTTTCATGAAGAAAGAAATTTTATGGAAGAATGATAATAGCCTTGACTTATCAGATATTTATTATGTCGGCACTAAACCATCAGAAGAAGTTGCAGAAATGATTGCGACATCTAAAGCGATCGCAGTCTGGAGTCAATGTCGAGAAAATCCTTTAACTAAAGATAATGACCCAAAAACATCAAAATGGAAAGATTGGCCGCAAAAAATACATAATTTACGAAAAGAAAAAAACGATATGGATGTAACACTTTTCTGGGACGATCTATACCCCAAGCCTTCCCGACGCTCTAGACCCTTAAATACCAACGTGGTGGAATGAAAAATGCCGAACGAGCAAACACCCGAAAAGGAAGATCTTCGTATCTATCGTGGTTTAACCCTAAGTGATGATAATTTACCAACGCCAGAGAAGCAGCAACAGTATCTCGAGCACATCCCACCCCCCCCGCCTTGGCGAACCTTTGGTCTGTCAGTAGAAGATTGGAATAAAGAAAAAGCGAACTTAAAACAGAGCCAACAAAGCAAAAATAAGAACGACCTACAGGCGCAGGCTATTAGTTCAACTACTGCTGCTAATGGGACGTTTAAACAAAGCACAAACCAGATTGACCCACGGGCGAAGGGGTTTGTTGCCAACGAGCAAGCAATAGAACTAGTTAATGCGGCGTTGTGTTTACGCCGCCCTTTGTTGATTGAGGGGAATCCCGGATCTGGTAAGACATCGTTAGCTTATGCGGTGGCGTGTGAACTGGGGCTGCCAGGACCGTATCGTTGGTCAATCGTTTCTCGCACCACCTTAAAGGATGGTCTGTATGCCTATGATGCTATTGGACGATTGCAAGAAACCTCTCGACGCAGGCAAAAAGTTGGTGAAACAAGTGAAATTGAAGAACCTCATGTTGGCGATTATTTGAGGTTGGGACCGATGGGTATGGCATTTCATCAGTCTCGACCAGGCAAACCAGCGGTGCTACTTATTGATGAGATCGATAAGAGTGATATTGATATGCCTAATGATCTGTTGCATATTTTTGAGGAAGGATTTTTTGAAATACCAGAATTAGCACGTTTACAAAGTGACTCGGAAAAGGTGCTTCCTTACCGCAGTCAATGGGATGATAGTGATAAGAAAATTTCTATCGAAAAAGGGTTTGTGCAATGTAAAGAGTTTCCCTTAGTATTGATGACCAGTAATGAAGCACGAGAGTTTCCGCCGGCTTTTCTGCGCCGATGCTTGCGCCTATCTCTCAGGCAACCCGATACTGAGGAAGGTTTTTATACAATTTTAGAGAAGCGGTTTAAGCCCGAGTCTTTGAAGCAACTGGATGAGCCAGCTAAGGAATTAATTCGAGAATTTCTCCAGCGCCTTAAGAATAGGGAAGTCAAATTAGCGACCGATCAATTGTTAAATGCCGTCTATCTCTTACTGCAAGACAAACTTACCCAAGAGAACCGTCAATTTTTGTTGGATACTATCTTCAAACCGCTGTGAGGTAAAAAGGGAAAATGGCTGGAGAGAAAGATGAATGGTGGGCAGATGTAAGAGAGGTCGCTGAACTGATTTGGTGTGCGGCTCACTTGCGTCACATCATCGCTCCTTTAGTCCCCAAAAGCGTTGAACGACTAGAAAATTTGTGCCCTCCTGATGGGTCGTCTGCTGGAAAACCCTTGGAAGATAGCACAAAGACGACTCCCCTCAATCTTGAAGAGACAGAGGCACGGACACCTATTGCCACTTATCTTAAAAACTCCGAGCGTCCTCCTGCTTCCTTTGAAGAAAGAGAATCATCAAGCGATCGCGCTTCACCGATTCGTGTTCCTGACCCATTTCCCCTACCTAAACCAGCGGAAATCAGTAAGTCACTTTTGCCTCTGGCCAAGCGAGTTCCGGGTATCTGGGCAAATGAATTGGATATTGATGCCTCAGTCGAGCAAATAGCCAAGGCAGATGGGCTGCCGATTATGGTACTTCGCCCTCCCTTTGAACGATGGTTTGAGATACATCTACTGATTGATCGCTCACCTTCAATGGCATTTTGGGGAGATTTAGCAGAAGGGATGGCAACGCTCTTTCGGTGGCAAGGATTTTTCCGGGATGTGCGGGTATGGCAGTTTGAGACGACGAACAGTAAGCCACGATTGTTCTCAGGTGCTGAAAGTATTGAACGGGAGATTCGCAGTCTCATTGTACCGGGGCGGCATCGACTCTTTGTCACCTTAACAGATACTTTAGGGAAGGCTTGGCATTCAGGAGAGGCATTTGCGGCGTTGGCTGTTCTAGGAGAGCAGCATCCTGTTGCCATTGCCCATGTCTTTCCCCAGACTCTATGGCGGCGGACTGCTTTGACAAGAGCGATTCAACGGCCGCTTGTGGCTCCCCAGTCAGGGTGCCCTAACTCAATGTTGAAAGTGGGAGCTAGGCTCAATACAAAGGCTAAACTCTATCAGTTTCCGATTTTTAACTTATCCCCCAACCATTTCAAGACTTGGGCGAATTTCCTTGCGGGAAGTGGAGGTAATTCTATCCAGGGGGTTTTAATTAGACAAGATACGCCAACAGAAACAAGGATTGACAGCAGCAAGCAGGTAGAGAGCAAGGGCGAATCAAAGGAAACTCCTGAACATCATTTATTGAAAGAATTCTTGAGCGATGCCAGTCCCGAAGCGCGGGAACTTGCCAAGGTGCTGGCGGCGGTTCCTTTGATTCCTCCAGTAATGCGGTTGGCACAACAGCGATTTTTGCCCAAGAGCGAACACTGGCATCTAGCAGAAGTCTTTTTTAGTGGTCTTCTTCAACGATCTCCCTTGAGACCTTTGGAGGCGACTGTTCCAGAAACTTGGTATGAGTTTAAAGCGGGAATTCGCGAGTTGCTGCTCGAAAATAGTGCGGTTCCAGACACAACTGAAATTTGGCGGGAAATTGGGGATTTTATCCAGCATCACTATGGAAATCTCCGAGATTTTCAGGCGCTCATACCCAACCCAGAGGGTTCGATCCAAGATGCGGCAACGGACAGGGATCTCTATTTTGCGGAGGTTCAAGCGGCAGTTTTCATGACTTGGGGAGGGGAATATGCCAGTCAAGCGAAAAAAGTCAGTGCAGCGGTAGAAACACGTAAACAGCAAAAAGAAGGAAGTTTTGTACAGCTTAAAGGCTTGCCACCCACAACAACCTTTAAATTTAAGATAGCAACTATCGTACTCGAAGGTGAAACAGGAACGTTTCTAAGTATTGACGTGCAACCTTATGAGTTTGAAGTTGCACTGATAGAAGTTAATAATCAATCTGCTCAAATTCAAATTTTGGCAAGGGAGATTTTTTCTAGAACTGGAAAAAATTTGAGCGATGTTGAAAAGTTAATACTAGAGGGAACCTTAACAAATCAAACCTACGAGCAAATTGCAGCTTCAGCAACCTACTCTGCACGTCATCTTCAGAATTCTGCTCTCAAGCTATGGGAAGTTTTATCAGAAGTAGTTGGTGAAAAAGTTACCAAAAGAAATCTGCAAAATGCCCTTGAACAGTCAACTGCTCGTCGCCTAATCATTCACCGCAATCGCCAGCAAGCGCAATGCTTTATCGAAAACTTAGAAAATGGAGTACAGTTAGAAATGGTCGCCATTTCTGGTGGTAGCTTTATGATGGGGTCACTAGAAGACGAGCTAGAACGCCGCGAATCGGAAGGTCCTCAACATATAGTAACTGTTAAACCTTTCTTCCTAGGTAAGTGTCCAGTCACGCAGGCACAGTGGCAGGTGGTAACTTCTCTTCCAAAAATTAACCGCGAACTTAACCCGAATCTATCTCGTTTTAAAGGTGCAAATCTTCCTATTGAACAAGTTTCCTGGTATGATACTACTGAGTTCTGCGATCGCCTTTCCCGACACACTGGCAAACTCTACCGTCTTCCTAGTGAAGCGGAATGGGAATATGCTTGTCGTGCTGGAACTACTACTCCATTTCACTTTGGAGAAACAATTACATCAGAACTTGCAAATTATAATGCTGAAAACACTTATGGTGCTGGTATAAAGGGAGCTTCTCGAGAAAAAACAACGCCAGTAGGAAGCTTTCCAGCAAACGCCTTTGGACTATACGATATGCATGGGAATGTATGGGAATGGTGTTCGGACCATTGGCATGATAATTATCAAGGAGCGCCCACAGATGGAAGTGCCTGGACAGATGAAAATGAGAACGATAATCATTTTTGGCTGCTGCGCGGTGGTTCGTGGTACAACTATCCTGGAAACTGTCGTTCTGCTTGTCGCCTTAGGTACGATCCCGGCCTCGACGACCTCAGCATCGGTTTTCGGGTAGTGTGTGGTGGTGTGGCGGCGAGGACTCTTTAGCACTTTACACTTTTGCCCTCTGCTCTTTGCTCTGATTTTTTTGCCCTTTTTTAGCGTAGCAGAGCGGAGCGATCAAAACTTTATAACTAGAGTATTCCAATAAAAAAATGATCCAAATATCAAGCCGAAGAGCTAAAGATT
>JAQYWP010000712.1 GCA_029379285.1 Rhizonema sp. PD38 | reverse complement strand
CGTTATTAGTTTCAGAATATTAAGAGAATATGGAGAAAATCAGGCATATTGTCAAGAAATATTAAGCAATTGGTATAAGATTGCTACTAAAGCGCAATGGAAAAGTTTAATTGAACTACAACAGGTTTTTCCGAAAGCTGAAGCTGTTGGTAATTTTACCGTCTTCAATCTTAAAGGAAATAAATACTGCTTGATTGTTAGTATAGATTACGAAGGCCAATTAATTTATATTAAATATATTTTAACCCACGCAGAATATGATAAGGATGGATGGAAGAATGACTCTTACTTTTAATCCAGAGAAATACAAGGAATTATTAACGGCTTATCTTCCCAAGCTGATCAAAACTGAAGCAGAAAATGATCACGCTTTAGCCACTGTGGAAGATTTAATGCACAGGGAACGCACTGTAGAAGAAAATGAATTTTATCAGTTGTTAATTACTTTAATTGAAAAGTTTGAACAAGAATATTATCAGCCGATTCAGCAGAATGATCCTGTATCTATGCTGTTATTCTTGTTAGAAGACTTTAGTAAAAGTAGAGATGATTTGGTGGCTGTTTTGGGAGCAGAAGGTTTGGTTGATAATATTTGTAATAGACAAGAGAAGATAAATTTAGAACTAGCCCAAAAGCTGGGAGAGTTTTTTCATGTTGAACCGAGTTTATTTGTGAACTAAAGCTGATTTTCTTCAAAATTGACCTTGCCTGCTAGCTAAAATTAGATAAAGCATCAAAACTAGTGAACATCTTCTTCGTCTCTTATCCTGTTAACATTACTTAGATACAGTGGTTAGATAGGCTATATCTTAACTTAAGTAGGTGCATGTGAATATTTATGGTTGAGATAAGGTAGCTATGAGTCACGGGAAGAGGGTTTCGGATAATTTTACTTTTCGTTACAGATTTAGCTTTTTTGCACATTTATACTTACCTTGAGTTGTGCCACTCGAACATCCTTCAATCTTATTAGACAACCCCCCTTGTCAATAGCGGTAACCCTATCTATAGACAATAAAATTAACAACTATTCATTAAATGTATGACAAAAGCTGATAAAATTAACTTTTCTAATCCTAGTGGCTTTACAGAATTTCTTCCAGGTGAAAAGCGTTTAGAATTATATTTACTCGATACCATCCGTAGGGTTTTTGAAAGCTATGGATTTACCCCTATAGAAACTCCAGCAGTAGAACGTTTGGACGTTCTACAAGCCAAAGGTAATCAAGGTGATAACATCATTTATGGTATTAATCCGATCTTGCCACCAAATCGACAAGCAGAGAAAGATAAAGCAGGTGAAACAGGAGCAGAAGCTAGGGCGTTAAAGTTTGATCAAACAGTTCCTTTAGCGGCGTATATTGCCCGTCACTTAAATGAGTTGACTTTTCCCTTTGCTCGCTATCAGATGGATATTGTTTTTCGCGGAGAACGGGCAAAAGATGGACGTTATCGGCAGTTCCGTCAGTGCGATATTGATGTTGTTGCTCGTCGCGAACTTAGCTTGCTTTACGATGCTCAGATGCCTGCTATTATCTTTGAGATATTTGAAGCAATTAATATCGGAGATTTTCTAATTCGCATCAATAACCGCAAAATTCTCACGGGTTTCTTTAAGTCAATGGGAATTGAGGAAAACAAAATAAAACCTTGCATTGGTATTATTGATACCTTAGACAAAATTGGTGAAGCGAAAGTTAAACAGGATTTAGAGAAAGAGAGCGTTTCCTGTGAGCAAACTCAAAAAATTGTCGACTTTATTAAAATTAAAGGTACACCTGATGAGGTATTAGATAAGCTCAAGCACCTAGCTGAAACTATGCCTGAAGCTGAGGAATTTAGTACTGGAGTTACAGAGATAGAAACAGTTGTTGCAGGTGTTCGCAATCTTGGAGTTTCGGAAAAGAGCTTCTGTATTGATTTATCTATTGCTCGCGGACTTGATTATTACACGGGGACAGTATACGAAACAACTCTCATCGGACATGAAGCTTTAGGGAGTATATGCTCTGGCGGTAGGTATGAAGAATTAGTTGGAGTATTTTTGGGTGAGAAAATGCCTGGAGTTGGTATTTCGATTGGCTTAACCCGCTTAATCTATCGGTTGTTGAAAGCTGATATTTTGAGTTCCTTTGCCGCCACTCCCGCGCAAGTCATGGTGATGAACATACAAGATGATTTGATGCCTGTTTATTTGAATGTGTCTCAGAAGCTGCGTAAGCTAGGAATTAATGTTGTCACTAACTTTGAACAGCGAGCTCTTAGCAAACAATTTCAACTAGCTGAAAAACAAGGCATTCAATTTTGCGTAATCATCGGTTCTGCAGAAGCAACTGCACAAAAGTCTTCTCTCAAAGATTTAAAAACTCGCGAACAAATCGAAGTACCTCTGGAAAATTTGGCTGAGGAAATCAAAAAAAGGCTTGGGCATGAATGAGTCGCGATTGCCCAAGGGGCACCAGCAAAGCTGATCGCAACTTTTCCTTTAGCAAAAATATAGAGACGCTCTCATTAAGAGTTGAGGAAGCTACAGACGCGTCTCCCACTCCTTGCTATTGCGACTACTATTTTACTAAACAAAACTTATACTGCGCCTTTTTCTCAGACTGACAAACTTTGACTAACACACCCAGCTTATTTTCATCTTTGGAATGAACTTTGCGATCGTGCAATTCATCAAAATTCACTGTTCCTGTCGCACCTTGAATTGAAAATTTCGGATCGTTTAAGAAGTTGTATAATCCTTGACGAGTAGGATTATTCCCCTGCTTCTTCAGCCCTTCCACAATGACTTGAGCTGCATCATAAGCTGTAATAGTTTGCCATCCGACAAATTGAGTTCCCCAAAAGCTTATGGATTCTCTTTTAAACCTTTGGGAGGTAAGATCTGCATGTGCAGGGACAGCAAGTATCAGGTCTTTAGCTTTATCGCCAAAAGATAGCTTATCATCACTGTACAAACCATCTCCACCTAACAAAGGTATTTTACGACTATTCAGTTCAATGGCCAATAACACCTTTTCTGTTGCTTCGTCAGGGCTTAAAGCTAGCATGAGTAACTTTGCGCCTAGTGCCTTTGGCTCGCATTCATCCATCCTATACTTGGATACATCACACGAAATAACGTCGGAAGCCGCAAATTTTTTCTCAAATGCTTCTTTAAGAGATGTGCTATATTTCTGTTCAGAGTTGAAAAAAATAGCGGCTTTTCCAGAACCTATATTTCTTTGTACATACTGAAATAAATTGTCAGCAGCAACAGTGTCACTGGGAGAAGTGCGGAAAACATACTTGCTTAAATTAAACTGATAGCCAGAAGTGCTAGAGTGCAACTGTCTGACAGCGGTACTTGTAGGAGAAACTGTCACAAGTTGATTGCTTTCGTAAATTTCTCCTGCTGTCACAGTATCATCACTGCTGAAATGACCAACAACCCCTAAAATATTATTGACTATCTTCTCTGGAATATTGTTCTTTGCAAGACTCAAAGCAACTTTTTTGGCTATATCAGGGTTATTGTCGTCCTTAACTATTAAAACCTGTAATAATCGCCCTTGGATACCATCTTCTTTATTATTTAAATTATCCTGAACGTGGGCAACCCCACGAAGCATTTGTGCGGCAATCTTACTAAATTGAGGTTTCCCGTTGATGGGAACCACGATTGCAATTGTGAGGGGATTATTACTGATGTTGGCTTTAGCATTGTTTAAAAAGACTTGTGTTTCTGAATTAGCATAGCAATTAATATCATGAGAAGCTTTAAATAAATCTACGGCAGCTTGGAATTTGTCTTTGGCAACTGGAAAATTTTGAGCGGCAAAAGCTTGGATTCCTTCTTTCTTTTTCTCATAAGCTTGTTGACATTTTGGAGATAAATTGCTTATGTCGCTTTCATTGAACAACGATTTTTCTCCTAAGCTGAAGTAATTTGGCGGAAGTTGAGGCTGTTGGACAGAAGTGATTTTGTAAATTATGGCGACAATTGCGATCGCAGCAACACTTGCCGAACCAATCAAACCCATTTTCCACCAATTCCAACTCTGTTGTTTCAACGCCTGTAGTATCTGCTCAGCAGATTGAAATCTATCTGGTGGAAAAGGTGATAACATTTTGTCTAAAAGCGTTGCAAAACGTTTAGTCACTGTAGTATGTTTTTTCCATTCCTCAAGATCATACGGAATTCCCAAGCTGCCGGGATTTTCCCCTGTTAGCAGAAAAACACAAGTAGCAGCTAAAGAGTATAAATCTGATGAAAACTGTACCCTTTTTGCATTTATTTGTTCAGGCGGTGAAAACCCTGGAGTAAGTATCAAAGTCTCATTTTCGGATGCCCCCTCCTCTACGACTTGTATGACTTGTTTGACTGCACCAAAGTCTATTAAGTAGAGCTTATTATCCTTTTTACGACAGACAATATTCGAGGGTTTGATATCTCTATGGATCACTCCTTTCCCACGCTCATCACTATACTCATGAGTATATTTTAATATTTCTAACATCTGTTTGAGAATTTCTATAACTTCAGCTTCCGAAAAAACTTTTCCTTGTACTTTTCGATCTTCTAACTCTTTCAATAAATCATAGCCATCAATATATTCCTGCACTAAGTAAAAGAATTTTTGCGGTTCTCCTAATTGGGTAACACCTCGAGAGTCAACAGGTTCTACTAACTCAAAAAATGCATACAATCGAGGTATCTGTGTGTGGTTCAAACCATCCAAAACCTTTGCCTCTCTGCGAAATAACCGTTCTACTGTTTGCAACTGTGATGGTTGCAGAGGTTTTATTGGATGTAATTGTTTGATGACTCTTACTGCTGGTTCTTCTGCTGCGGTATTCAGATCCAATGCACAAAACGTTCTCCCGAACCCTCCCGAACCTAATTCTTTTCTTGGCAAGTATTGATTTGCTAGAATTAAAGGCATACCACAGTGAACACAATACTGCTGTTGTCTAAACGCAGTATGTCTCAAAC
>JAQYWP010000077.1 GCA_029379285.1 Rhizonema sp. PD38 | reverse complement strand
CAGTTATACCAGCCAGAACAAGAGTGCGAAGTCGCAAAAATATTTCAGCAAGAAGAGTTTTTTAAGCTTATCCTAAGCCAAGGGGAGAGTCCAATAAGCCAAGGGCGACGGTTAGCTATTCTTGGAGAACCGGGTGCAGGAAAAACGACGCAGTTACAGAAAATAGCAGATTGGGTGTTCAAAAATACCAAGGAAGACTTTGCTATTTGGGTTGCCTTGGCAGACTTACAGGGAAAAACCCTAGAAGCTTATTTACTAGAAAATTGGTTGAAAACGGCTACCCGGAAAGTGCGCGTCACAGAAGCTATGCAGGAAGCCCTAAGTGAACAGTTTAACCGTGGTCGAGTGTGGTTGCTGCTAGACGGTGTAGATGAGATGGCCACCAATACCGCCAACCCGTTAACTAAGATTGCAAACCAATTGATTGGTTGGGTTGCCCAAGCACGAGTAATTCTAACCTGTCGGCTAAATGTTTGGGACGCAGGCAAGAATGCTTTAGAAAGTTTCGATGTTTATCGCACTTTGAACTTTAGTTATGGCGATGTCCTCCCAACTGATCAGGTGGGGCAGTTTATTCATCATTGGTTTTCACAGACTCCAGAACTAGGCAGCCAGTTAAGAACTGAGTTAGATATACCAAGTCGGCTGCGGCTCAAAGACATGGTGAAGAATCCCCTGAGATTGGCGTTGTTGTGCCGCACTTGGGCTAGACGACAAGGAGAACTACCTCAAACCAGGGTTGCACTTTACCAGCAATTTGCTGAAGCACTTTACGAATGGAAACAAGAACGATGGACAATCGATAAATCTCAGCGACAGGAATTGAACGCGGCATTGGGAAGATTAGCAATGAAAGCGATCGCCCAAGACTCATCTCAATTTCGACTACAGCATCATTGCATCTTATCACAACTGGGGGAACCGGATGAATCTGGTTCCCTATTTCATCTGGCGCTACAATTGGGGTGGTTGAATCAGGTAGGAGTTGCGGCTGAAAATCCAGATGAAAAGGTATATGCCTTCTTTCATCCTACCTTTCAGGAATACTTCGCAGCACAAGCTGTACAAGACTGGAAATACTTCCTTCTCTCCTCCAAGAGCCGTTTTGAGCCGCAGTGGGAGGAACTAATTCTGCTGTGGTTGGAGCGAGAAGATATCCCACTGCAGCAAAAAGAAGACTTTATTAATGCGTTGACTGAACAACTGCATACTAATCCGGATGATGATACTCGTTGGCAAATTGCTAAGTTCTTGAGTGAAATAAACATTCTTACTGAAAATATTGTTAATGCATTGACTGATCTACTACAAATCAGTCAAGAGCCCTACGTGCGTTGTCAAGCAGCTATTAGCTTGGTGCGAATAAATTCTAGAAACTCACAAGCTATTAACACCTTAATTGATTTATTGTCTAATAGTAAGGATATGTGGCTTCGTCAACAAGTCGCTCTTAGCTTAGAACTTGTGGTTGGTAGCACCGACGTTGTTGAGGCGTTGACTTGCTTATTAAGCACAAGTAAGGATGAGTGGACTCGTCAGCAAGCTACCAAGAGCCTCTTGGGACAAATGATTACTGTTAACCCGGAGAAGAGCGAACAGCTAAACGCTTTGCTCCTTAAAGCCAAGCAACATCCAATAAAGAGTAAAGAAGGGAGGATAGCTTTAACAAAACTAATCGATGGAATTGTGAAATTGAGTAAGTACGATCAAGCTAAAGTTCCCCCTGATGTTTACAATGATGCTCTTAATGTAGTTTTATCAGAAATTAGTAAGAAAATTTATGACAATGATTCCAACCAGAGCGATCTCATCGCATGGGTGAATTTTCTTTTTGAAAAGCATCTTACTTACTCTGCCCTGAGAGAGGAGCAAGAATTGTCTTCTCATGATAAATGTACATCATTACAGTTTGAACATGTTCAGAGTAAATATATATCGGATCATCCAGAAGCAACGTTTCAAGCATTAGCGAAACGAAGGGATGCGGGAGAAACCTGGAAAGAGATTTCAGAAGATTGGAAAATTCCAATTTCTAAATTGAGTACTTTTTACAATCTTTGTGTGAAACACTTAGCTCCCACTTTCTCAACGAATGATGAGCGCAAGTAATAATGACTAGATTAAGAAAAGTAAATAGTTCATGACATACTCAGAAGAACACTTAAGTGTAACACTTCCTCTACCCACTTTAGCTCATCTTATAGCAGAAAAATTTTCAGAACATCATAATGATAATGTCCTCAAAGCCAATGAAATTTTTTTCAAAACTCTAGCAGTTTATGCAGTGTATTCGTACTTACAAATGCTACATATTCAGACAAATCTGGAAGCAATTGATAATTGGAACTATCATCAGCCAAGTTATATGAATATTGCCGATTTATGGGTGACAAATATGTGTCAGTCTGAATGTCACCCAGTATGGTCGGATGAAAATATGTGTTTAGAGGCACAAGTATATTCAATTCCATTAGAAATTAGGGAAAACAGGATTGGCTATGTAGTTGTAAAAATTAGTGAATCACATAGAGAGGCTACAATTCTAGGATTTTCCTCAGCCGCATTAACGAGCTATTTAAAAATAGACGAATTACAATCTCTGGAACATTTAATTGAACTCCTTCCAACGGATGTCTTTATGGAGGAGGAACCTGTAAAATTGGGGCAATGGTTTCAGAATGTATTCGAGGTATGTTGGCATACGGTGGAAGCACTTTTGAACCCAGAACGTTTTGTTCTGGGTTTTATTTCTAGACAACCTCAAGAATTGAGAGTTAACGAACTAGCTAGTGTTAGCCGAGCCAAGCTGATAAAGTTAGGGAGGCGCGAAAGTCAGCAAGTGGTTCTTGTTGTGGGGCTGAAACCTACAGCAGAAGGGAGAATGAATATCTGGGTGGAAGTTTATCCTACAAGTGTTCAAACCTATTTACCACAAGCCTTCCAGATTAAGGTACTGGATGAAGAAGGGGAAGTTGTAAAGGAAGCTATAGCGAGGAAAGATAAGAATATTCAATTAAAGTTTAGTGGTGAATCAGGAGAACGTTTCAAAGTTAAAGTGGCACTGGATAATGTCAACATTACCGAAGCGTTTTTAATCTGAGATCAATCCGTAAGTAAACTAGTATCGAGCATGGCAAAGTTAGTTGTTTTGAAACTAGATGGTGATTTTGTTGAGCAGGGATTTCAGGTTACTTTGGAGATCGGAGAAGAAGGAGCTCGCCCCTCAACAGCAATTACTGGCTTATTGCCTCCAGCACCAGAACTCGTCGCCTACTATGACCATTGGCAGTCGGACTATAATAGTCTTATGGTGTCTACTGTGAGAATCAAATTTGAAAAAATTATTTATAATGGTTCGGTAGACAAGCGGTTTGAGAACTGTAGCGACTCAACCTTAGTATTGAGCGATCGCCTGAACACCTGGCTCAACTCCGAGTCGTTTCACCCCATTCGCGAGCAATGGCTTAGACAATTAATGCCCTCTGACGAGGTACGAGTATTGATTCACACTCGTTCTACGCAACTATGGCAACTTCCTTGGCATCTTTGGGATTTGATTGATCAGAATTATTTCAAAGCTGAAGTTGGCTTAAGTTTGCCAAGGTATGAGCATTCAAAATACAAAACGCTGACTAAACGAGGCTTTGTCAGAATATTAGCTATTCTGGGCAATAGTGATGGCATTAATGTTCACAAAGACAGGCAATTGCTAGAAGATTTACCCAATGCTGCAATCACTTTTCTAGTAGAGCCTCAACGCCAAGATATCAATGAGCAGTTGTGGAAGCAACCCTGGGACATTTTATTCTTCGCAGGTCACAGTTTCAGCGAGGGTGAAACTGGTAGAATTTACATTAATAAAAAAGATAGCTTAACGATTTCAGAACTTAAATATGCTGTACGAAACGCAGTTGCTGGCGGGTTGCAACTAGCTATATTCAACTCCTGTGATGGATTAGGCTTAGCTCGAGAACTTCTTGATCTGCAAATTCCGCAAATAATTGTGATGCGAGAGCCTGTGCCAGATTTGGTAGCACATGAGTTTTTAAAGCATTTTCTGAAAGTCTTTGCCCAAGGTGACTCTTTGTATCTGGCGGTACGGAAAGCACGGGAAAGGTTGCAAGGTTTAGAATATGAATTTCCCTGTGCCAGTTGGTGTCCGATCATTTGCCAGAATCCGGCAGAAATACCTCCGATTTGGCAGCAGTTGTGTTACGGGGAGCGCAAACGCCAAATCTTAATAGGTAAACGTTTCCCCACAGCGCTTTTAGCAAGTGTGGCGATCACCACCTTGGTAATGGGGATACGGTATTTAGGGATGTTACAAACATGGGAGTTACAGGCTTTTGACCAACTGATGCGGTTGCGTCCAGATGAAGCTCAAGATTCCCGGCTTCTGATAGTCACTGTAGATGAACAGGATATTCAGTATCAAGATCAGAAAGGGATGGAGAGGCAAGGCTCACTATCGAATAGAGCACTAGATCTACTGTTGCAGAAGTTGGAGCCGTATCATCCACGAGCCATTGGCTTAAATATGTATTACGATATGCCTGTGAAGCCTGAACAGCAGGATAAAGTGACTCGTCTACAGAAAAATCAGAATTTTTTTGCCATATGCAAAGTTAGCGATCCTAAAACTGACAACCCTGGTATTTCACCACCTCCTGGAATCCCGATCCAACGTCAGGGGTTCAGTGAGTCGGTGAGAGACTCCGATGGCATTCTCCGTCGCTATTTATTAGCGATGATAGAATCAGCCTCTACAACTCCTTGTAATCCGTCCTACTCCCTCAGTGCCCTACTGGCATTTCACTACCTAGAAGTGAAAGGTATTAATCCCAAGTACAATTCTCATGGGGATTTGCAGATAGGCAAAGTCATGTTCAAACGTTTGCGATCGCACATGGGTGGTTATCAACAAGTGGATGCGCGAGGCTATCAAATATTGCTCAATTACCGCTCTTACGGTCGTTCTCCATTAGAAATTGCGCCAACAGTCACACTTACAGAAGTTCTCAAAGGTGAGGTTGAGCTGAATGACGTGAAGGACCGAATTGTCCTAATTGGTATCACTGCCCCAAGCGCTGATAATTATATAAGTACACCGTACAAGGATAGTCAACGATTTGACCAGGAAATACCAGGGGTAATTGTTCAGGCACAGATGGTAAGTCAAATTCTGAGTTCAGTTTTGGATCAGCGACCCTTATTATCCGTTTTACCTTTTTGGGGCGAAGCTTTGTGGATTTGGAGTGGCTCTATAGTAGGAGGCATCCTGGGAATACGCTTTAGGTCACAATTTCATCTGATCTTGGTGGGCGAAGGCTTACTCTCAATCCTACACGTTATTATTTGCTTTGGTCTTTTCATTAACGGTATTTGGGTACCCCTGATCCCGTCAATCTTAGCAATGGTTGCTGCTGCTGGAAGTGTGCTAATCTATACCTACTACGATGACAAAAAAAGGTAGCATACATTCCGTGATGTCTCATCAAAAAATAAAACTTGCTTTCGCTATCACTTTAGGACTGCTAGTCGCACATTTACAGCCACACTCTGCCAAACCTATTGTTCTTGTACAAAACTTGACCCTTAGCCTCAGTCAACAGTTAAAAGAACCATGTATATTAGATACACCACCCCCACCACCCCCTGATACCGGAAAACCTGGGCGGCGTACTGATACAGGAAGTCGTTTGACTCCTCTTATAAGTGGTATTTAGTTTCAGGTTTCAAGCCTCAGGTAGTATTATAACCCACATTCCGCACCCAAAAGTGTCACATCAACAATTATTCTAATTTTTGGCTCTGATTTTTAGGGAGATGTCGATTTTCATATACTGTGAGACCTGATCATCGCTATTTTTGTGGGAAATGATAATAATTGAAGAATTGGCAAAAATATGAAGACACTATCAAGAGTAAGCGCTCGTTAACTGGGATAACTCAGAAAAAACAAATATATGATTGGAACTTGTAAGTAATTGTTAGTCAATTAAATAATAAAGACGACAAGCAGACGGAAAAAATTTCAATATCCACGCTCTTTCATTTGTTAGCTATACTACTTAAATTAGACCATTCATAATTTGGGTTTATCTGCTGCGTTACATCTGACAACATTAAGTAATTACGTATTTCTTGTCTTCCATGATTTTTTTCACGAGTATGATAACTGCTATGGTTATATCCATCAAATTTTTTGGCGATTGCGTCTTGAAATAATTGCTCTACGTTTTTATACATATTGTTTTGATTCTTCTTTAACGTAATAACGTAATCACCTTGCTGATGAATAATTAATTTTACTATTTCTTCTTGACAGCCCCTGGCATGAATTGTTACAAGACAACCTGCAATATCTAATATTTTAATAAGTTCTGGAATCGCTAGTTCTAACTTTAACAGTTAACATCTATAAATTAGCACTTCTAGAGGTATGACTATTCTGGTAGCTTGTAGTCGCTGGGAACTGTCAGCAGCAAAGCAACCGTCATACAGCAATGAGGAATAAAGACAAGGAAGCAGAACAGAGAAAGAATAGTGAGGACGAGCGAGAAATTTCTTCTCCCAAGTCACCCCTCTTTCTCCATCTCCCCTTTCCCCTTCCCATTCAGGGGTTACGTCGATGACAATGGGTTGGATGTGTTTCAAATGATTCAACGTTATGCCTAAAACTCCTAATGAATACGCAGTGCATCTCATGCTGGAAGGTGGACATCGGGAAGAAGTACGTTTTCCGACTATTCAAGATTTCCAGAAATGGTATAGCGGAGAACTTGTACCAAAGTCTGCTTCCGATGACTTTATCAACGTGCCAATTAAGAATATTCAGGGTGAATATATGGTAGTGCGTCCATGTCGGGTTTTAGCAATCCGAGTGGAACCAATCTTTAGCTCTAGTGTGGAAAGATGAACGCTAAATCATGAGAAAAACGCTTGCTTTGGTTTTTTTGAGTCTGGCAATTGCCGTAATTAACCCGATCTTGTCCGCATCAGGTCAAGTTCCTGGCTTATCACCATTGCCGTTACCCAGCCAAACTGAGGTAGTGCCACTGCCAGTACCGATACCCATTCAACCTCAAATACCGCGACAGCCAATACCAATACCAATTCCAGTTGAGGTAGAGTATCCATTTACACAATTATATCTGATAGGAACGGACTGCATTCTCCCAAATAAATGCTTGGGTTGGGACGAGCAAATTTGGGGTGAAAACGGTAAACCGGGCGATCGCATGGCGTTATTAACATCAATTGACAATAGCCTTCATTACACGAACACGAAAGAGGCTATTGCCGCGTATCACAATTATCCTGTACCACAGATAACCCTCAATCGCGTCCGTCAAAGTTTGCAACGTTTCCGCGAGTTAGTTGTGAGTTCTGACTCCCCAGAGCAACTACAAGCTGCTGTCCGGCAGGAGTTTGTCTTTTACAAGTCCGTTGGCAATGATGGTAGGGGTACTGTAAAATTTACTGCCTATTACAATCCTGTTTATACAGCCAGTCGTATTCAGACTCCAGAATACAGGTATCCAATTTACCGAAAGCCGTCGAATTTTGACAAATGGAGTAAACCGCATCCGACACGAGCAGAATTAGAAGGAAAAGATGGTTTGCTGGGCGCGAAAAGTCGGTTGCACGGTTTGGAGATGTATTGGTTCCGCGATCGCTTTGAAGCTTATATGATCCACATCCAAGGTTCCGCCCAACTTAATTTAAGTGATGGCTCAACAACATCTGTCAGCTATGGGGGTGCAACGGATTACCCTTGGACGAGTATCGGTAAACAACTGTTGAAAGATCATAAACTCCCTGCCTCTGGTTTAACACTACCTATTGTGACGCGGTACTTCCAGCAACATCCACAGGAAATGAGTAATTATTTACCGCGTTGGCAACGGTTTGTCTTCTTCAATGATACTGGCAACGAGCCAGCTATGGGCAGTCTTCGTGTGCCAGTCACAGCAGAGCGTTCTATTGCTACAGATAAATCGCTCATGCCTCGAGGCGCACTGGCAGTTGTTAATACTAGCTTACCTTATCCCACTGAAGGCGAAAAGCTTGCATATCATACTGTTAGCCGTTTTGTCCTTGACCAGGATACAGGCAGTGCTATCAAAGGACCCGGTAGAGTGGATTATTACATGGGAAGCGGACAATTAGCAGGTGACCGAGCTGGCGTGACAGGCGGCGACGGTACACTATATTACTTACTGCTAAAAGAATAAATTGGGGAATGGGGAATGGTTGAGAAAAACACAGTTCCCAATTCCCAATTCTCTATTAATTACGAGGTTTTATGAAATTTAGTGAAATTGTACAAAAACTTGGTGATGCTGTGACATCTAGTAGTTTCACGGCGAACATTGATCACAACCCAGAAATTATCGGGATGGCGGCCGTCGATGAAGCTACAATCGGTCATCTAAGCTACATAGAAGGAGCGAAATTTGCCAATATGGTCGGCAAGACTAGGGCTAGTGCTTTAATCTTACCTGAAGATGAGTCATTACAGGCGCAAGCACTAGAACGCGGTGTTGTCTGGATGGCAAGCTCACAACCACGACTTTTATTCGCCAACGCGATCGCACTTTTTTATCAACCTTGGCGTCCTACCCCAGAAATTCATCCGACTGCTGTGATTCATCCCAGTGCAAAAGTTGGTAGCCAAGTTTATATTGGTCCTCACGCGGTCATTCAACAAGGAGTTGACATTGGGAACGGAGTGTGTATACATCCCAATGTTGTGATTTATCCAGAAGTGAAGATTGGCGATCGCACGACATTACACGCCAACTGTACGATCCATGAACGGACTCAGATTGGTGCAAATTGCGTCATTCACAGTGGTGCTGTCATCGGTGCCGAAGGCTTTGGCTTTGTACCAACGAAGAGAGGTTGGGTGAAAATGCAACAATCTGGCTACACTGTCTTAGAGGATGGTGTCGAAGTTGGATGCAATAGCGCCATTGATCGCCCATCTGTAGGAGAAACACGGATAGGAAGCGGGACAATTATTGATAATTTAGTACAAATCGGTCATGGTTGTGAAATTGGTCCAGGTTGTGCACTAGCAGGACAAGTTGGCATGGCAGGAGGTGTCAAACTTGGTAAGGGCGTGATCTTAGCCGGACAAGTGGGAATTGCCAATCAGGTTAAGATTGGTGATCGAGCGATCGGATCTGCTAAAGCCGGCATCCACAGCGATGTTGCGCCAGGAGACATGGTTTCAGGAATTCCTGCCTTACCCCATAAAACTTACTTGAAAGTTTCGGCCGCAATCACCCGCCTTCCAGAAATCTATCAGTCTTTAAGAAGATTGCAACGTAAATTTGGCGATAAATAACTTATTTTAAGAAGAATTCAGAATAAAAAATGCAATTGTCACGCTTGTTGGCGTCAACAAACACGACTTTATATTGGGGTTGGTGAAAGTAGTCAAAACAGCCCTTCTTTATCATTTTAACAAGAAAGAATTCAGGAATCAGGAGCCAGAATGAGCGCATGAATTCTGTGCTTTGTGGTGGATGAATAAGGGGGTTTAAGTCCCCCACCAAATTGGAAATTTGGTGGTCTTCAATCAGTGGGGGTCAGAATCCCCGACTGATTGATTCTGACGACTGACGTCACGACTTCTGACTCCTTCTTCAATTATGTAGTTTAAAATTGTATAAGGCATTTACCATTATTTAAAAATTTGCGGATTTTTTAAGTATAAATACGTATAACTGTAGATAAGAAAACTAAAATTACTATCTGAAAAAATTTATGCCTCAAAGCCAGATTGCAGAATTTGGAGGCGGAATCAGTAGTCAACTCGTAGTCGGGAATCACATCATTCAGATTGGTTCTATTCATGGCGCTCAAGCAGATGTTTTGACGATGCCAGAGCAACCTACTCTATTTTCGCTTTCCTCCGTAGTTTCAATACGCCAGAGATCTGATGACAACTTACTGGATCGTCAAGAATTAGTCACTAAAGTGATTGCCGCTTTACAATCCGAGCGATCGGTAGAGTTATACAGTCCATCTGGCTTCGGAAAAACCGTTCTACTACGTCACTTGGTGCAAGATAACCAGTTTACATCGCTTTGGGACGATGGTGTTATCAGCTTGTCTTCTTCTCATCCGCATGTAGGTGATCTGCTTCAGTCTTTGTGGGAAGCTTTCTACGACAGCCACTTTCCTTATAAGCCGACACCTCACCAAATTCGTCAACAAATTCAGGAGAAACAGGCTCTTGTGGTCCTTGATGACGGCAGTAAACTGACATCAGAAGAAGTTGAAGAGTTGATGAGTACGGCTTGTCGATGTACCTTCCTCATAGCTTCTAATACCAGTCGCCTTCACCAAAAAGGACTTTCGATACAACTTTCTGGACTCTCAATACAGTATGCGATCGCTTTAGTGGAACAGGAACTGCAACGTTCTTTGGAGGCAGAGGAACTGCCTGCGGCAAGAAATTTATGTGGGATCTTGAATGGACACCCAATACGCTTACGACAGGTGATCGCCAGTAGTTTGGAAGATAATCGATCAATTGTTGATATTATCAGTCAATTGCCCACTTCCTTACCTGATAACTATCTCATCAATCAAATTATGGGCTCACTATTAGAACCACAAAAATCCGTTTTGGAACTGTTAGTGATTATGGGTGATGTAGGACTTGAAAGTCAGCAAGTCGAGGCGATCATACAATTACCTAACACTTATAATACACTAGAGACGTTGCGGCGTCGTCATCTCGTACAGCTTTATTGCTCTCGTTATAGCATCAGCAAAACTTTATTTGAATTTTTGCCTTCAGCATCTCAGTTAACATCCCTTTTGGAAAAAGTTATACTTTACTTTACAAATTGGGTTGAACAGCACAAACAGCAAGGAGAAATTCTATCACAAATTGATGCGCTCGTGCAAACTATGGAAATGGCTGTTAGAGCCAACCGTTGGAGTGATGTCTTAAGTTTAGCAAAAGCTGTCGAAGGCTCAATAGCCTTAAGTAGGCGATGGAGTTTGTGGGTGCAAGTGCTACAATGGGCTTTAATTGGAGTTCAAGCCGAACAACAAAAAGCAACTGAAGCTTGGGCATTGCATCAATTAGGAACTTGCGCCCTTTGTCAGCAAGACAACATTGGTGCAATGGATTACTTAAATAAAGCAATGTTAATACGGCAGTTCTTGGGTGACGAAATGGGAGTTTCCTTGACTCGCCACAATCTTAACTTACTAAAACTTCCCCAAACACAGCATTACTCCTCGCCGTTACCACCTTTGCCGCAAATAGAGTCATATTCAGTTGTCGAGAGTCACAACAACAATCAGCCAATTGTGAGCAACTCGAAAACAGGAGTTGAGAATCCACTATCTAGTACTCAAGTCTTTAACCCTCCGCTAGCGCCCTCCTCTCAAAATCTGCTATCTCGGGTAACCATAGTAGTCGAAGAGCCGTCAGCTTCAAATCAACCTTACCACAAACGCTTTTTACTATCGCCTACAGGGGTGATAGTAACTGGGATTTTAGCTGCCGGGGGATTGCTGACTTGGTTTAACTGGTATCATATTATGCTTCCGGCATCAATCATACCGAAGGTTACACCAACAGGAAAAATTAAATTATCACCTATTCCCAAACTTAAACATAGAAGCTTGAGTACAGAAGCACCTATTCCTGAATTTAGACCTACCATAAAGTATACGCCTGCGCCCATACCCAGTCCTAATTTAACGATAGATTCACCAATTTCACCAACAGTAGAATCCCCCGAACCAGTTATTAAAAATAGAAATAAGATAAATCCAGCACCAATTGCGCCTAGTAAACCCAAGAAGTTATACAAACAGTCAACACCTACATATACATACACACCTGTTCCCGCAGCCTCTCCTACACCAACTGTTCCCACAGACTCTCCCACACCTGCCATAACTACTCCAGCAATCATACCAACACCAGAAGCGACATCCACTCCGACAATTGAGCCAAC
The DNA here is from genome assembly GCA_029379285.1 of Rhizonema sp. PD38. Lineage (GTDB taxonomy): Bacteria > Cyanobacteriota > Cyanobacteriia > Cyanobacteriales > Nostocaceae > Rhizonema. The sequence continues at coordinate 3,098 of JAQYWP010000077.1, read as the reverse complement.
AACAAAATCTTCGCAACCAACAATACTAGCACCCACACCGACTCCAACTTCTACAGCAACACCTGGGACAAAATCTCAGGAATCCACAATACCAGAACCTTTACCACCTCCAACGTTCTCACCAACACCGTAGTAGCGATGAGCACTCTTGCAATTAGCAATTAACCCAAGTTGCTTGTACTGCGAGCCCAGAATTCAAAATAAAAAAAAGGCTGAGTTGTAAATGTATTAATATATACTTTTAATTGACAATCACTAGCAACTTATGTATTTAGTAATTCTTTATTACATTTTTTCCTATGCGAACCTTTATTCCAGGTATTAAACCACCATACGAACGGTCACAACCCGCTTGGTGGTTTGCTTTTATGGGTAATAAGCTGCTGGTTGAGTGTGTAGGAATCTTAACTCACCAGATTCCTCTTGCGATGGAATTAGCAGAGATTGGTGTCAAGCCCGTAAGAACACAATTTCTTGGAACCCTTGACAATCAAGAGTGCTATTGTGCCGAACTACCCAAAGATACCATCGCTCCTGCGGGTATGACTTTCAACGGACTGCGCGAGCTGTTTGGTAGTCTAGAGGAAGACTTTTTTTCTTTAAGTGGTCTTGCATTTCAGATTTCCGAATGGGATCGTACTCATCAATACTGCGGTCATTGTGCAACCCAAACAACACAATTACCAGATCAGCGTGCTAAGCGCTGTCTGAACTGTGGGTTGGTGAACTACCCTCGTCTTTCACCCGCAGTCATTGTTTTAGTCACTCGTAATGAGGATCTCTTGTTAGCACGTTCTCACAGATTTCCTAAATCTTTATACAGTGTGATCGCTGGCTTTGTTGAACCAGGAGAATCGCTTGAAGAAACTGTGATACGTGAAACATACGAGGAAACAGGAATTTCAGTTAAGGATATCCGTTATTTTGGCTCTCAACCTTGGCCATTTCCAAATTCGCTAATGATTGGGTTTACAGCAACCTATGCTGATGGCGAAATTCTTATTGATTCGCAAGAGTTAGCAGATGCTGCTTGGTTCAACAAACACAACCTGCCGCAAATTCCCCCGAAGTTAAGCATTGCACGAAAACTTATAGATTGGTTTATTTCTCAATAAAGATTGGGGGGACTCGGGAGTGCTTGATGCTTCGGCTGAAGTGCTTAGTAAGCCCACAGATAAATAAGCATGGTCGGTACAATCCGCGTTTAACCCGTCTTCCTGATGGCTTGTAACCTAAAAGTTTTTTACCATTTTTCGGTCACTCATCTCTATCAGTGAATCACACCCTTGCTAGATTTACCCCAGGTTGTTATGCGATTTTAGATTTTGAATATTGAATATAATTCGCATTTCTCGCCATGATAATCAATAATACCAAGGAAGATCATCCCGCATTTTTCCAATATTCTTTTTGAAGCACCATTGAGTGGATCAACAATGCCCACTACTCGCTTTAACGCCAATCTATCAAAACAGAAGCTAAAGCACTCAATGAGAATTTCAGTTCCTAGTCCATTACCCCAATAATCAGGTAGAAGCCAAATTGCCACATCAACGCAGTCGATGTCACTGTCATATCTAAGACCAGTCAGACCGATGACTTTGCCCGATGACTTTTCGACAACGGCATACCTACCATAGCCTCGCGTTGCATAATCCCGATGCCGACGCTTAATTGCTTCTAATGCCTGTAGAGGGTCTTTTATTGGTTCAGAAATATATCTCATCACTAATGGATTCGCGGCAAGCTTGAAATATGAGTCAACATCCTGTAATGACCATTCACGAACAGAGACGTGCGGCGTTTCAAATATGGTCAAAGTCATATTCATCACTTAACAATTGCATTCAGCGGCAGCGAAAGAACTTAAACGATTCTTCAGAAAGTCAGGGTATATACCTGATTCTTTGAAAAGCCTTTTCATTCCAAATTTCTCCGAAGCATTTAAGTATTTACAGTTAGACACTATGTAATAAATATTTTTTAGTACTGTGAAGCAAGTGGTGGCGATCACCCTTTTTTTTGGATCTACTTCACGCTCATCGCATTGCTTCCAGTACGAAGTTCGTCGCAATTCTCCTACTTCTCAGAGGTTTTCAACGAATTTTATAATTGTTACTTCCCCTGTCCATTACATTCCCAACTTTTCTAACACTGGTTTGGTAGAAACGATGTGCCGTTCTAAACCCAGTACTTTTGGGCTAACCCCAACAGCCAAAGCAATCAACTGGGGTAAATGTAGTACTGGTAAACCAAGTTTCCGTCCAATAACCTTTTCTACCTCTGGTTGACGAGAATCTAAGTTTAGATGGCACAGAGGACAAGGAGTGACTAGACAATCAGCACCAGCTTCTAAGGCTTCTTGGATATGCGTCCCTGCCATTTGAAAAGATTGGGTTGTGGCGTAGCTAGAAAGAGGCCAACCGCAACACTGTGTACGACCTCTATAGTAGATTGGCGTTGCGCCTACAGTCCGAAAAACATTTTCCATTGCTTTCGGTTGGAAGGGATCGTCATAGGGCATGGATTTTTGGGCACGGAGGAGATAACAACCGTAGAAAGCTGCACATTTTAGTCCTGTCAACTTGCGCTGAACGCGATTTTGAATTTCCTCAAGCCCGTAATCTGTGACTAGAGCGTAGAGGAGGTGTTTAACTTCTGTAGTTCCCTGATAAGGGGAACAACCTTCTTTCTGTAGTAAGCTATTAACCTGCTTAACATAAGTGGGGTCTGTTTGCTGAGATTCTTTCAAGCGATCATCAACATGACCAATGACACCTTGACAAGTACTGCAATGAGTCAGAAGAGGTAGATTCAATTCTTCTGCTAAAGTAATATTTCGGGCATTAACTGTGTCTTCCAGCAGTTGAGAATCTTCTTTAAACGTGCCTGAACCGCAGCAGGCAGCTTTTTTGAGTTCGACTAGTTCGATACCCAGCGCATGTGAGAGGGCAACAGTTGAGGAGTGAAGTTCCCGGCAGGCACCTTGGGCAACACAGCCTGGGAAGTAAGCGTATTTCAAAGTATGGGATAGCATAAGTAATGATTAATTTTGGGTAGTAGCTCTTAACAATAACTGTTTTATCACTGCTGGAAAC
>JAQYWP010000711.1 GCA_029379285.1 Rhizonema sp. PD38 | reverse complement strand
TCTACCAACGAAGAGTTGGAAACCACCAATGAAGAACTCCAATCCACAGTTGAGGAACTAGAAACTACCAACGAAGAGCTCCAATCCACCAACGAGGAACTGGAAACAATGAATGAAGAACTGCAATCCACCAATGAGGAATTGCAGACGATCAACGAAGAAGTACGCATACGCAGCGAGGATCTCAACCGCGTCAATAGCTTTTTAGAATCAATCCTCACTAGCATTCGCGTTGGAGTGATTGTTCTTAACCCAGATTATCAGATCGCGATCTGGAACTGCAAGGCTGAAGATTTGTGGGGTTTACGCTTTGATGAAGTTTTTCTCAAGAATTTTATGAGTCTGGATATCGGTTTACCCTTAGAGCCTCTCAGACAGCCACTAAGAGCAGTTATGACTGGGGAGTCAGAACAGTCTCAAGTGATGCTGAATGCCAGGAATCGCCGTGGAAAGGCAATCCAGTGCCAAGTTATTTGTACTCCACTGATTCGGAGCGAAGGAGAAATTCAGGGAATCATTCTATTGATGGATGATTTTGAACCAATGGAAAATTTACCAGGAGTTAATTCCTAGTAACTGATTTACTGAACATTATGTGACATTATTGAGCTTACTGCTTTTGAGACCTATTTTCGTTTGAGTGATTGAACTCACTCTTGACATCAGACTGAGTGTTCTATCGACAATTGCACAGTATTAACTGAGAATTTCTCTCTTAAGTTAAGAAATTCTGACATTTAAATTGGCTCTCCCGTGGAAAAAATCGGTAAAAAACGGAGGAGACTCTAATATCCTGACTACTCAGGTACGCGCGGCTCAACACTATGAATCGCAATGGAGCGCAAAGCTCGCCGGGGGAAGCTTCCCCCGGCAGACTTTGCGTATTGATACGCCAGATGCTTCAAGCGGGATAACCCCAACGCTCCTCACCTGGGCGTGGGAAAACGCCTCATGCGTGCTGGCTCGCCAACACACTGGCTCATCTCCTCAAAGTTGTTTCGGACCATACCTTCCCGCCAGTCGGGAAGTAGGTTTTTAAATCTTGTACTGATATCTGTAATATACCACAATTTTCATTCTTCACGCCCTTAGAAAAAGCCGCAAAGCTCGCACTCCTTGAGTACTCTATCCCGCGAGCTTCGCGACTTTGCGTCCTATAAGGACGGGGTTTTAAACCCATTTTTCCGATAAATAATCCCTTCACTACTCATGACTAATGACTCTAGATAGAGTTTATATGTAATTTACCTATTTACACTGTTAAGTAGATTGATAGATAATGGAGGCGAAAATTGTGTGAACATGGATAAGTTTGCCCAGCAGATACAAGAGGTGCGCCAGCGTACAGAAGTATTAAATCAACACGTTGTTGGTCAGTCGTGTTCGCCGCAACAAGATTTGCTGGTGCAAGCTTTTGAGGAACTCCAATTCGCCTTAGAAGAATTACGTGTGGCGGAAGAAGAGGTGCGTGTGCAAAATGACGAATTAGTCGTGGCTCGTAGTTTGGTAGAACAAGAACGTCAGCGCTACATGGACTTGTTCGATTTTGCCCCAGATGGATATTTGGTAACTGATACCAACGGGACTATCTTGGAAGCAAACCGTACTGCAGCTCACCAACTTCAGGTCTCACAACAATACCTCCAATCTAAACCGCTCGTCAATTTTGTTCCTCTAGAAGAACGTCAAGCTTTTCGTTCCCAACTCCTCCAGTTACGCGATAAGGAGGGTTTGTGTGAGTGGGAGATTTGTCTGCTATCGCGTGAAGGTAATAAATTTGACTGTTCGTTAAGTGTAACTACTGTGTATGATTTGCAGGGTAACTCTATTCGTTGGCGTTGGCTAATGCGCGACATTACCGCTCGCAAGCAAGCGGAGCAACAAATACGCTCGATTCAACTCCAGAATTTGCAATTACAAGAAGCAGCAAGAATTAAATCTCAATTTGTGGCGAATATGTCGCATGAATTACGTACTCCACTGCACGCGATTTTAGGTTTTTCTCAACTGCTGTTGCGCCGCTACTACGACCACTTCCCCTCTGAACTGAGAAGTATGGTGGAAAGAATTATTAGTAGTGGGAAACACTTACTAGCGCTGATCGAGGATATACTTGATTTCTCGACTCTAGAAGCTGGGAGGTTGAATCTGCAAAAGCAAGAATTTAACTTGGTGGAACTTGTAACTACAGTAACAGAAGAATTGCGTTTTTTGGCTGACCAAAAAAACTTAACTTTGGCTATTCACATTGATATCCAGAATCACAGGATTGTCAACGATAGCAATCGTGTCAGGCAAGTATTGGTCAACTTACTATCCAACGCCATTAAGTTTACAGATACTGGTGGCGTGTTTGTAGAAGTGCAACAAGTTGGTCAAGATCGAGTGGTATTGATAGTGAGGGATACTGGTATTGGTATCGCCGAGGATGAATTGAAAAACATTTTCCAAGAGTTTAGGCAAGTCAATGAGTCCATCACACGCAGGCATGGTGGAACTGGTTTAGGACTAGCAATTGTTGACAAATTGCTACGTCTGATGAATGGAAAAATCACTGTTAAGAGTAAACTGGGCGAAGGTTCAACCTTTCGAGTAGAGTTACCACGGCAAGTTAGTTGATAATCAATTATCTAATAAAAAACCCCCGACTTCGTAAAAGTTGTCGGGGACCTAATGAGTTTTGCAAGTAATGCGTGGACAATTAAGATGAAGGTTGTTCCTTCGATCCACGGTGTTCTTTCATTTTTGCTTGCTGTTCCGGGGTAAGAATTGCCTGTATTTGCTGCCGTTGATCACGCATAATTTCGCGGGCTTGTTGTTTTTGCTCTTTTGAAAGATTGAGCGATCGCAATACCTTCATTGGCGATTCATGGGAACCCTGGCTTGCCGTTTTAAATTGTGCTTGTTGATCAGGAGATAGGAGAGCAGCTATTTTCGTCTTAGTTTGCTCTCTAATCTGTTTCATTTGTGCTTTTTGCGCGTCAGTTAAATTAAGATCTGACCATTTCTCTGAAGTTTGAGCAACTTCAGTCGGGGCTGAAGCATCTGTTGCATCCTGGGTAGGGTTCTGAGAAACTTTGCTACCCGGAGAGAATTGACAACCTGCGGCAAGGATTGCGATCGCTGCAAAGCTTAATATAAGTTTGAAATCTAATTTATATTTCATAAATACGCCTCTTTTTGGAATTTTTTCTTTAGCAACTGTGTTTTAGGATAAGAATGGAGATGCCCCTAATTATTTATGGAGCGAGTTGAATCTGAAAAGATACTTTCACCTTTCAAGAGTGGAAGTCCGTTACCATCCGTATAAACGAGCTTCGTATGCTCGATGTTCGCGTTCCCGACGAATTTCTTCTGCCCGACGAGCTTCATATATTCGATGTTCACGTTCCCAACGAATTCGTTCTGCCCGACGGATTTCGTGTTCCCGATGAATTCTATAATCTTGATAGGGAGTATCAGCTAGAGCAGGAGATGCTGCTACACCACTTAAGGTGACTAAACTAACTGCACCCATCAGGATGAGAGGTTTGTTCAAATGCATAGTAGGTTTTCCTGACTATAAATGTTGAAAAATGCTTGTTTAATTCAAGCTATGTCTATCATAGAAATTCAGATTCAAAGACAACAGGAGTCGAAAGTCATGAATTTAACTATGATTAAAGTCATGTTTTTAACACATATAGTTAGTAACCCTGGCTGTGAGACAGCGTTTCTCCCAACCCTAAGATTCTAGTCTAGCATAATTCATTTGAATCACATACATTAAAAAAATCTATAGTGCCTCTCATTTGTATCCATTACAGAATGATAGCCTTCACCCCTGCCCCTCTCCCAAGTTTGGGAGAGGGGTGCCCTTCCAGAAAACTCTAGAGGATATTGTGTATGTGACTAAAAAGAGAATTAATATATTTTTGTTGATGTCTAATATACTTAAGACTGTCTGAACAGAGAATGAGCCAACAAGGCTGCCTGAGTGCGATCGCGCAAATTTAAACGACTGAGAATATTTGTGACATAATTTTTCACAGTATTCTCCGAAAGGAAAAGCGATTGGGCTATTTCACGGTTATTAGCTCCAGAAGCCATCAAACGCAGTACATCTAACTCTCTAGGTGTAAGCTGTGCCAGTTCTGGCGGTTGCTCAATGGTAGAATCCCTTGGAGCAACGTACATCAGAGCTTTCTCAAACAATCCCGGACCTAGTTGAGTATGTCCTTTATAGACGGCTCTAATTGCCAGCGCCAGTTCATCTGGTTCAGTATCCTTGAGCAGATAGCCTTTAGCGCCCAACCGCATCGCCTGCGAGACGTACTCATCGTCATCAAAAGTCGTCAAAACCAACACTTTAGTATTGGGGTAGTTTTGAGCGATCGCTCCAGTTGCCGCAACTCCATCCATTACAGGCATCCGGATATCCATTAACACAATATCAGGTTGTAGTGCGGGTATCTGTTCGAGCGCCCGTTGCCCATTTTCCGCCTCGCCGATCACGTGCATGTCTAGATTGGACTCAAGCATACTCTTGAGTCCCTCACGGATCAAAAATTGGTCGTCAACTAACAAGATCCGAATCATTTTTTCCACTAAATACAATTGATCGAAGCTTGTTAAGCTATCCGATTTTAGATACGCGCATTAGAGTATTTTAGATTTATTCGTGGAATAAATCTGTTCGCATGTACCATCAAGAAAATCTTGGTCATTTTTTGAAGATACAGATTTTTGTCTCTACATGCGCTCGACGCTTTACCCATGCAACTACATCTACTGTAGCATTGCTCATATTGCCATGGATGAATGCGCCCACCATTAATATGGTTTAGCCGGTGATCATCTGAATCGATGGTTATGAAGCATTTAACGCCGTGTTATTAGCTTACCAAATTAATTTCTCGTTTTGTGGTGGACGATTTATGGCTCAATTTCAAGCAATCAAGTCTTACAAAGAAAGGCAGAGGGCAGAGGGCAGAGGGCAGAAGGTAAAAATTATTAA
>JAQYWP010000710.1 GCA_029379285.1 Rhizonema sp. PD38 | reverse complement strand
GCTGACTCCTAACTGAATTAATGCTAAATCTTCTGCTGGATGGGAAGTTCTATGATAAATTCCGTACCTACACCAGGTGCGGAAATACATTTTATCTGCCCTTGATGTTTCTCTACCACAATTTGACGGCTGATTGACAATCCAATTCCCGTACCTTTTCCGATTGATTTTGTGGTGAAGAAAGGGTTGAAGAGTTTGCTGTGGACTTCTTCTGTCATCCCAGAACCATTATCGGCAATCCGAATTATTATAACTTGACGACTATCTAAAATCTCAGTGCAAATGCAAATCTTGAAATTTGGGATTTCGGATTTTGGATTTTGAATTGGGGTTTGTTTTTCTTTCTGCGTCTCCTCAATCGCATCAATCGCATTGGTTAAGAGATTCATAAACACTTGGTTAAGTAAACTCCCATAACACCTCAGCATAGGCAAGTTGCCATACTCTTTGACAATCTCAATAGCGGGTCTGTTTGGCTGAGCTTTCAGTCGATGCTGTAAAATCATGAGGGTAGTGTCTATGCCCTCATGAATGTCTTGCAGTGTCATTTGTGAGGTATCTTGGCGCGAGAAATTACGCAAGCTCCAGACAATTTCCTTGATGCAATGGGAACCTAATTTCAGCGAATCAAGCATTTTGGGCAAATCTTCTTGGAGAAACTCTAAGTCAATCTCTTCTATCTCTTCTTGGATTTCCTTGACTGGCTGGGGATAGTTTTGCTGGTATAAGTTGATGAGATTGAGTAAATCTTGAACGTAGTTCCTGGCGTGGGAAAGGTTGAGATTAATAAAATTCACCGGATTATTAATTTCATGAGCAATACCCACCACCATTTGTCCTAAATTAGACAACTTTTCGCTTTGAATAAGTCGTAGTTGAGTATCTTGAAGTTCTTGCAATGCACTTTCTAGCTGAGCGGCTTTTTCTCTTTCTCTCACTTCCAATTGTTGCCAAGCCTGATTTTTCACGAACAGTTCTTGGGCATAACTTTGTAAATCTTTGTAGAGGTTAGCATTTTCAATAGAAATCGAAATTTGGGAGCATAATAGAGAGAGAACTTGTAAGCGCTCACTTGTAAAAGCACCTCCTTTTTCGTGATTTTCCAGGTACAGAATACCTGTAAGTTTATCTTGATAAACAATTGGCAAACATAAAACCGACTTTGGTTGGTACTTGAGTATATAAGGATCGTTGGTAAATAATCCTTCTTGTAGAGCATTATTGAGAACTACTGTCTCTTTAGTTCTTTCTACGTAATTAATTAAAGAGGTAGGTAAATGCTGGCATTCTTCAAGAGCTATAAAAGGAAGGACAACTACCTTCTCTAATTCCAGAGAACTTTCAGCCGCCAATACAAGTTTATTGGCTATTTGTAAAAACAGTAACCCTTTTTGCGTTCCGGCATTTTCCGTAACAATCTGCATTAATTTATCGAGTAACTTCTCAAAAATAATTTCTTCAGAAATCGCTTGAGATGCCTTTAAGACTGTAGATAAATCAAGAGCGGCTAAACTTCCTGATGTCGTTTTTGATTTATTTGTCTGATTTGTCGAAACTTCTGTTTTTTCTTCAGCAGTGATTCGAGAGAGAAACTGAGGATATTTTACTTCGCCAACTTTCCAAGACGGATTTGGTATTTTAGATTGAGCTTTCTCCTGAGATCCTGTAGCCAATTGTTCAAATGCTGTTAATAAGGCTTCTACTTCTTGCTCTCTACCATAAAGTTTTTTGGGAGTGAGGAGTTGACCAGATAAATCCTGCGCTCCTAAAATAAAGTTAAGTATGTTACCTGTTGCCTGTAGTTGAGTCAAGCAAAACTCTAGGTCGTACTTAATCCCTAAAGCACTTTGATATCTATCTTCAGCATTTTTCGCTAATAATTTGATCACAATTTCAGAAATCGCTACGGGAACTTCTAAATTGACTAGATGGGGTGGAATTGCTTTTTCAGCAATGTGGCAATGCACTAGTTCTATTGTGTCTGTAGATGCAAACGGTAGTTGATTTGTGAGAAGCTCATAAAAAATGACTCCTAAGGAGTAGTAATCAGTACGGTAATCAATAAACCTATTCATTTTTCCGGTTTGCTCCGGTGACATATAAGCTAAAGTATCTTCGAGTATGTTGCTATGACTGATGATATGGTTTTCCTTAGATAAATTTGAGGCGAGCGCAAAATCAGTAATCTTAACTTGCCCTGTTTCTGGATTAATAATGATATTTGAACTTTTAATATCTTTATGAGTAATTTGTCTCGTCTGTAACTCTGCTAATGTTTGTGCTAACTGAATTGCTATTTTGAGAAAATCTATTAACTCAATTTTTTTTAATGTAATATAATGTTTTAGTGATTGCCCATCTACATCTTCCAAAATCAGGGCTAACCCGTTTCCATAAGTTTCTAAACTTAATGGTTTGACAATTCCCTCCAAATCTAAATTCTTGGCTATTTGATATTCATGTTTTAGTAAAGCAATTTCTTCTAATGTAGGATACTCACTTTTAAAAGTTTTAATAATGACTGATTGTTGTTTTCGGAGAGATTTCCCTCGATAAATAACTGTATGATCACTGTGATAAATTTCTTGAATAACTTCATATTCAACCATTCTGTGCATATTACTTACCCTGGATCAAGAAGAGCGGCTATGAAATATTTTTGACACACAGATAAGCTGGTGACTGCGATCGCGATCACTATACCAGTTACACAGACACACACTACTAATGGGAAATAGGGAATTATTTCTTGCCCATTCCCATGCACTTCGGTGACTCTTATCTTGCACCAGGAAAAATTGATGTTTTTTAATCACTCAGTAATAAAATCAAAATCCTTTATTTATCAAGAAAAGCCAAAAAAAGAATGTAGCTTTATCCCGCATCTTTATTAGCTTGTACGGAGTTATACGCACACACGAGATATATAGCACTTAGCATCTTTAAGTATCCATCTGTTTAAATTGAAGCGTCTCGCTCGCGCCTTGTCAGCAACCCTCGGCAGACGCAAGCAATTACGACTCTCTTTCACTCTCATGAACTTCTGGGAAAGTTTTTTTTTTGGAATTGGTATTATTTTTATAGATGTCCCTAATGAGTTAAATTAAAAGATTTAGAATCTCAGAATCACTCAACAACGCTTCTTTACTAAACTTCATGTTTCTTCACAAGATAGTGAGTAAACAGTTAAACTTCATTGCAAAGTCGGAATAAAGACAAAATAAGCATGATAAATATTAATGTGAAACAACAGCACAACAAATGTAGAGGAGAACACAGTGGCAATGGAATCAAATTTATTAATCGGCACAGTAGCAGTGCGTGAAGACTTTAGTGAATACGTTGCTCACTTACAACTTCATATGGCTCTGCAAGCCCGCAATCTGGTTCCACCCTTGAAGCAAACACTCGAAGACAGTCGAGAACAATTACTTCATCAAACCCAAGCCAATTTTGAAAAGCTCGTTTCTCGATACTATTAACAAATATTATCAAAAAAAATAGAATAGAATAAAGGCAGGTTTTGTTGGAGCAATGAAGACAGCTGTTCTTAACAGATCTGCTTTTTGCGATTATTTATGAAAATCACCCTTTCGGATGGACGGCAAGGAGCAGAAAGCCGTTAAAATCATAGTATCAGTTCATCTGACCCAGTTACTTAAGGCTGAATGGCGGCTCGAATGAAAATGACTTCATTGCTTCCTCGAAATCTCAGCGTTATTATCCGACCAGTCCAACATCGGGACTGGGATGGAATTGATCGCCTAACAAAAGAGTCATTCGCAGCCTACACCCCCAAGGGAGCTAGTGTTGCAAGTAAGCAAGTACAAGGACTGCGCCGTTGGTATGGGTTCCTCAAGTTTTTAAGTTGGTTTCCCAACCCACTCCAGTATCGTTTTTGTGCTTATGTAGCAGAACAGGGGCGTGCGCTTCTGGGGATGGTTCAAGTATCGCCCTTTAACCGCACTAGAAGTACGTGGCGTGTAGACCGAGTGATGCTAGATCGTGCTACAGATAATCTTGGAATTGGCTCGCAACTTTTACGGCATTGCTTTGAGTCGATTTTAGAAGCTCGTACATGGATACTAGAAGTCAACATCAACGATAAAGATGCGTTGGCACTTTATCGGCAAAACGGATTTCAGCGCTTAGCAGAAATGACTTACTGGGAAATTACACCAGAGTTACTGGCTGAATTAGGAAAATCAGAGCCAGATTTGCCAAATTTACTACCAGTAAGTAATGCTGATGCTCAATTACTATATCAATTAGATACAGCGTCAATGCCACCGTTGATGCGGCAAGTCTTTGATCGCCAAACTCAAGACTTTAAAACAAGTTTGTTTGGCACTTTAACTGATGCAATCAAACAGTGGTTGAGCAAAACAGAAGTCGTAAGTGGCTATGTATTTGAACCACAGCGCAAAGCAGCAATAGGCTATTTTCAAATTTCCCTAGACAGGAAAGGTCAAGAACCATATGTAGCAACACTCATGGTTCATCCAGCATACACTTGGTTGTATCCAGAGTTACTATCCCAACTTGCTCGCATTGCACAGGATTTTCCCAAGCAAGTGTTGCAACTGGCTTCAGCTGACTATCAACCTGAGGGAGAAGAGTATTTGGAGCAAATCGGGGCAAATCGGATCGAACACACTTTAGTCATGTCTCGCTCGGTATGGCATAAGGTACGTGAGTCGAAATTTGTCTCCTTGGAAGGGATTCAGTTACCCGAGATGTTGCAAGGTTTGCAACCAGCACGCAAACCAATACCGGGTGGGATGTCATGGGTTCCAACACAGCAGATGGTACCAGAGAGATCAGTGCCTAACAATTTATCTTGCAGTAACTCTAGCGTAGAAGCACAACGCCCACCTGAGTCAGCCGATGCAGAGCAGGAGTAGTTGAGAGAGAATGTGTAAAACACCAGCACAAAAGCAAGGAGGCGATGGGGAATTTTCACTCTTAGATGGGGTATTACCACATACGCCTGTCTCTAT
>JAQYWP010000709.1 GCA_029379285.1 Rhizonema sp. PD38 | reverse complement strand
CATTACCAGCAGTAGAGACAAAATAAGAACTTGTCCACAAACTAGGCAGTTTAAGCAAGTGCGGAAATTCCTGTCTAAGTAACCTAGAACTTCTTCCTTTAATAGCGTTAGCCACTTGATGTGGAGCAATCTCGGGTGGGACGTTAACAAATAAGTGAACGTGATCGGGCATGATTTCTAATGCTATAATCTTCCACTCTTTTTCAAGACAGACTTCCCAAATAATCGTTCTTAGTCGGTTTTCGACATCTCCAATCAAAATTTTCTTCCGTCTTTTTGGTATCCAGACCAAATGATAGTTTACCAAGGAGATAGAATGATTTTTTCTTCGATACTGTTGCATAATTCTGGTAACATACGATATATTATTGTAGATATAGATAATATATCAACAAATAAAGGAGGTGAGACAACTTGCTAACAAATTATGTGTACAAGCTACGACCTAATGATACCTATTCTGACAAAATGGATAATTGGCTCGATATGTTGCGTTCCACATATAACTGGAATTTAGCAGACAGAATTAACCAGTATCATCACCAATTCATCCAGGGTGATTATTGCGATATCAGGACTAAGGCTGAGGCTTGTCCGCTTACATGTTTTGTTAGTAAGAATGGTGCAACAGGTCAACCCTGGAAGGACTCTAAGTTTAACAAAGAAGGTAAATTGAGAAACCCACCTCGTAGTGCGGTCGATATTCAGATAACAGCACTGCCAGAGTTAAAAAAAGCTAGACCTTGGTTTAGCGAGATTGACTCAACAGTATTGCAACAAAACGTTAAAAGATTAGATACGGCTTACAAGAATTTTTTTGAAGGTAGGGGATTCCCAACTTTTAAAAACCGTTCTAACTTTACATCGTTTACTTACACGATGGGAATCAAAATTGAAGGCAATAAAATCTATCTCCCTAAAATAGGTTGGATGCGCTTCTTTGATTCCAGACCTATTCCAGATAGGTTTACGATTAAGGCTGCCACGGTTAGAAAGCGGCAGGATGGCTGGTACGTCTCGTTGCGGATTGAAGACAAGTCAGTCCCCGATTACATTTTTAAGCCATTAACTGAGGTAAAATCCGTAATTGGCATTGACTTGGGAATTACGAAACTGGTTCACCTTTCTGACAGGTATCAAATTGATAATCCCCGTTTTGGAACTAACAAAAAAGTCAGTAGAAGATTAAAGATTAGACAACGTCGTGTTAATCGCAAAAAAAAAGGCAGTAAAAACTCGAAGTTAGCAGCCCAAATAGTTGGAAGACTGCATAAAAAAATATCTGACAAGCGTCAAGCCTATCAGTGGTATGCGGCTAATAAAATTGTCAATAAGCCTGTTGATGCGATTAGCATGGAAGACTTAAACGTTGCTGGCATGTTGCGACGCTGTAAGGTAAAAATTGATGAAACCACTGGTAGATTTCTTAAAAATGGACAATCAAGAAAGAAGGCTTTAAATCGTTCTATAGCTGACGCTGCATGGACAGAATTAACCTCAAAAATCGAGTATCTGGCTGCAAAGCAAGGAAAGGTAACAGTTAAGGTTAATCCGCGTTTTTCTTCATGCGAATGTCATAATTGTGGACACATAGATAAACTAAATCGCGAAAGAGAGCGGTTCATATGTTTAGCCTGTGGACACTTTGAACATGCAGATTTAGGCGCAGCAAAAACTATCAGAGATAGAGGTATTGAGGTAATACAAAGCATGGTACTGGTGGACTGCCAGAAACCTGAATCACGAGGTTCTAAACGCCTGAAACAACATAAGGAGATAAGGCAGCTTTTGGGGGGAAGCTTCCCCCCAAAACGTGCCGCATCAGCACGCTCTATGAGCAAACGTGCTGAGCCTAGGAACCCTAGCAATAGGGATATAAAGAGCGAAATCTCTTTAGAATCCCCTCGCCTTTAGGCAGGGGAGTGTCAATCACTTTCTTCTGACTCAGTACTGAGTGGTGTTTGAGAGCAACTTAGCAAAAGTGTTTCTAATATTGATCGTGGTTGCCAACCAAGTTGGTTGCGAGCTTTCGTAGCGTCAACTCGGACACATCGATCATAAATATAGTGAACGCGCTCCCGGCTCAGAGGTGGCTGCCAGTGGAAAAGACGTCCGATAGGATCGAGTAAGTTACCCGCTAATCTGACTAGGGGTTTAGGAACTTCACGAGGAACTGGAATGCCTGTTTTTTGCGAGAGAAGAAGAAACATTTCGCGGGTGGTTAGGTCACCAGTCGAAATAATATAGTAATCTCCGGGTTTACCTTTTTGGTCTGCTAAAATCATTGCAGAAGCTAAGTCGTCCACATGCACAACGCCAGTGATGCGATCTGAGCCTACCCAAAGTTTTAGCCTTCTTTTCAAAAATAACTGGATGACTGGACCAAAATGGGGATCATCCGAACCAAAAATTCCCGAAGGTAGAACACTGACAACGGGAAAGCCGTTACTAGCATATTGATCTACTAACTGTTGCGCTTGGTATTTGGTGCGATCATAGGCAGAGGAAAAGTCACTTTGTGTCCTTTGGAAAGTTTCATTCACCACTTGACCCTTTGTATCACCAAATATGCCAATCGTACTACAATATACTATTGATACAGCGAACGCTTGAGCTGCTTCCAGTACTGCCCGCGTTCCCTCTACATTCACCCGTTCCATTTCTGCTTCATTAACGATTCCAAGCTCGACATAAGCTGCGGTATGGAAAACTGTATCGATACCATTCATCGCCGTTCGTAGTGCGTTACGATCAGTAATATCACCGTAAACTAATTCCACATTGCAACCAGACAAACGTGCTAGATTGCTAGATTTACGTACCAACCCCACGACAGTATTGCCTTGTTGCACCAAAGCTTGCACCAAGTGAGCACCTGTAAATCCGTTAGCTCCTGTCACTAGGGCTTTCATAAAGCTTTCTCGTAAATTCGGTAAGTTTTATAAATCTTACCGCCCGCAGCTTCAATCAGTTTGCGAGAGGGAGAATTATCTTCGTAGACGTATCCAAGCTCCGCTCGTTTGTATGGTTTGCCTTTGAGTCTTCCACCTTGCATTCCCAAATAGATCAAAGCTAACGGCACCATTTTCCGGCGATACTCTGGAAGAGAACACATCACAAGCACCCTTCCCCGCTCAACTTGACGGCGGTACCAAAGAAATTTAAGAATTCCCAGCCAGTCTAATTTCCCGTTGACGTGTTTCAGGGCAATATTGTAATCAGGTAATCCCAACCAAAACCCAATCACTTCGCCATTATATTCTGCAATTGGGAAGAGATCCGGATCTACCAAGCTTTGTAGATCTTTTGCTTCTTCCATAAATTCTGCCTCAGTTCGTGGAGTAGAACTCCAGTTATTAGCAAAGGTGCGATTAAAAAGTTTATAGATGTTTTTGGCATCTTCCTCAAATGCTTTCCCCTTAGTCCTCACCGGACGGAAGTTCACACCAGATTTACAAGCAATCCGATAAGCTTTCTCAAACTCAGATGGTAAAGGTTTATCTAACGCAAAATCATAGGCATAAGCGTCGATTGCTTTCTGCCACCCATTCCGTTCCATAAACTCTGGGTAGTAAGGTGGGTTGTAAGGCATCATCAACGCTGGCGGCGAGTCAAATCCATCAACTAAAAATAAACAGTTGTTGTGGGTGGAGAGATCGATTGGCCCTCTAACTTTGGTCATACCCTGCTCTCGTAACCAGCTACAGGCAGCATCTAATAGTGCCTGAGCAACAGTATTATCTTGAATACATTCAAAAAAGCCGAATAGACCAAATTTTTCACCTTCCCGGTCGATTAACCGCTGATTCACTGCAGCAACAATGCGTCCAACTGCCCTAGATCCTTTTACCTTGTGGGATAAGGCAATAAACTGTTGTAGTTTTCCGTACTCTAGGAAAGTATTTGTCGGTAGAAAATATTTCGCGATACTACTGCGGATGGGTGGTACCCAATGGCGATCATTGAGATAAACCCGGTGTGGAACATCCAAAAACATTTCGTTGTCTACTGGAGTGGTAACAGGTCGAATGTCGAATGTTGCTACGTTATTTAACATTTTGGAATACCGTCTTGGCAATTAAAAGCATTTTAGGTAAATTTGAGTAGATCTTGGTAATAAGCAAAGTGTGAAAAGATAATTATCTTCACCATTACCTATTACCCATCTTTATTTACCCCAACCGAGTTATACTCCTAAATTTCTCAGTAAAGCTTCTACTCTAGCAACACTATCTGACTTACCCTGTTGTCTGTACAAATCGCGGGATTTTTGAAAGACAACAATTGCATCTCTGGATTTACCCTGCTTCATTAACTGTGTACCCTTAATTTCATAAGCTTGAGGGTTTCTTGGATCCAGCTTCATAGCTTGTTCGTATGCCCAACTCACATTAGAGTATTCCCCCAAACGCAACAAAACTGTACCCAATCCTAAATAGGCATTGACATTATTTCGGTTAAGTTGAATTGCACGACGATAAGCTTCTTTCGCTGCTTTATTGTCTCCCAAATTACCGCTCACATAACCCAAAGCGTATGCATAATCGCCATTATTGGGATTTAGGGAGACAGCACGACGGTAAGCAGCCAACGCTGTGGGAAAGTTTCCTTGTTGAGCGTATAAATAACCAATACCAGAATATATCGTCGCGTTTTTTGGTTCTAGAGTAGCGGCTTGTTGATACACAGCGATCGCACCACTATAATCACCACCACTTACTAGCCTACGCCCTTCTTCCAATAGTTGCTTTACTTCTGGAGTACTTATTTGTTGCCCTCCAAATGCCCCAGTCTGAGCCACTGCGGGCATTGTTGCAGCAATGCTTCCTACTAAGAAAACACTTACCAAGAACGATGTTCGATTGTACACAGTGAGTTACCTGAAAGCTGTTGCGACTTCTTCCACAATTTCCGTAATTGCTTGTCCATTAAAACAAAAATATTCAGTTTTGAAAACTTAATTTGCTGACTTTTATAAAAGATTCATGATGTATTCATTAT
>JAQYWP010000708.1 GCA_029379285.1 Rhizonema sp. PD38 | reverse complement strand
CTATGAAGGGGAGTTAACTGTTGGCGTTATTAACTATGGTGGTGGCGAACAGATAATTGATCAGTTTGCTGGCTTCATAAGCTACTTGGGTGAAAGAACTAAATCACAAGTTCAGCTAGAGCCTACTTTTAATGAGAATAAAGCAATTGAGCGCATTCAGGCTGAAGCTTGGTCATTAGTCTTTGCCCCACCAGGTATAGCAGCAATTGCGATCGCAAGCTACCATTACGTTCCGCTTTTTCCTTTACTGGATCTCAGCAATCTGCGCTCAATCTTAGTTGTTCGCCAAGATAGTCCGCTTCATGATTTGAAACAGCTACAAAATCAAACAGTTGCTCTAGGCGAACCTGGTTCAGCAACAGGATATTATTTTCCCCTTTACAATCTTTACGGTCTGACACTAGCTGAAATTCTACTTGCTCCGACACCTACAACAGCTCTAGAATGGGTGGCGCAAGGAAAAGCAATTGCTGGTGCTGTCTCAATGGCAGATTTGAATCTCTACAGTTCACAGTTGAGCCAAACCCAATTCCGCATATTGTTCACAGATCCTCACTATGTTCCACCTGGTGCAGTTTTGATTGGACCAAGTGTAGAACGTAACCGTCAAGAGTACATCCGCAAAGTCTTGAGTGAGTTTCCTTCCATTTTGGCTAGTGAAGTGGGATATGTACCTAATGGACAACTACCAGATTACCGTTACATGATTGCTGTCGTAGAAAAGGTGAGAGCGATCGCCGCTCATATCCAAGAGAAACCGAGTTACTTGTTTTGAACTTTTCAGATTCTCGAATTCGTAAAAGTTGTCGGGAATCTGAATTACAACGAAAGTTTTGATTTGTAGTATATCTGTAGTGCGTGTAAAGGAGGGTTGTGTTCCTGGTGTCAGGGAGGGAAATAGTGAAGCGCAAGCAGTTCATCTAGTTCTGATGGGATTCTTACACAAAATTGAGATGATGCCGTATCAGCTAATCACTGAAACATAGCGTTGTGTATAGCAATGTAATTAAAGAAGAAGTCAGAAGACAGAATTCAGAATCAGTTGGATGGGGATTCAAACCCCATCCAACTGTGGACACCGTGTAGACGGTGGGGATTTAAACCCTCTACTCATTCGCGGCTTTGCACAGAAGTTCATTCTGACTTCTGGCTCCTGACTCCTGAGTTCTTTTGTTAAAAAAAATAAGTGTCAATATTATAGCACAATACGGTTCTCTTTACTCATCTTCACCTTGTGGATATCTCACTATTGAGTAAGCTTTCATTAAATACACTTTAATACACATCGTTCTAAATTTAACATACATGTATGTGACTCGAATGAGAAACGCTACAGTACCAGTAACAGGTTCGGATAGCTCCATATTGCTAGAGAAATTAAGCGCTTTGACTGCTCAGGAAAGATATGTGTTACGCTGGATCGGAATCGGTGCTACCAATCACCAAATTGGAGAGCAACTATATATATCAGAGACAACAGTCAAAACCCACGTTACCCACCTACTGAACCGTTTAAACTTGAAGAACCGATCATCGGTGGCAATTTACGCGAATTCGATTTCTCATCGTTTCATTTAATCGCCGGAAGTGGGGAGTTAGGTGTTGCTTGAAGGCTTTGCCTGTTGTCTGTAGAAGCGCACTCAGGTGGTGTAAGCTGGTACGAAGTTCAATAGCTTGAGATAGTTGAAATAGTGTCTTATGTCGATTATTGCTCTTAGAGCATGGTATCTTGAAAAGTATGAGCCAATGCAAGAACTGGAAAAGCGTGCGCCAGATATTCGCCTTAGTAAAAAAAGCTTACTGAAATCGGCACTAAGAGCGGACTTCTTGGAAGAAAGCGAAGATGTAAAAAATTCAACTTGGTTTAGGCACTACCTAGAAGGAGAAAATGTTGAATTTTATATTGAAGGCAGTGGTGGCTATTGCGTAGCTAACATTGACTTAATCAGTCATGAAATTTATTTCACCAAGCTAGCATTATTAGCGCAATTAGAACCAACAATTTTTTTATGCCATCAAACTGAGTTTATCACAGCCAGCGATGCATTGCGAGAGGAACTAGTTCAAAGTCTAGAAATTTTGAACTTGCGATCGCGTTTACCTTTAAAATTAATAGAATCCTACCGTGCCAAAGATGCTCCGCTGCGATTGGGAAGTTCCATAATGCGAAAAATTCGGAGGAGTTTATTATTTATTGCTGACGCCACACCAATCGCTGTTCTTGACGGGAAAGAAACTTCTCAACTTCTCCCTAGTCCTCATGTTTGTGTTGAAATTGGCTATGCTATCCAAAGCAAGCGAGCCGAGCAAATTTTAATAGCACAAATGGTGCGAAAGGATTTATCAGGGCAGTTTCCTTTTGACTTACCACCAACTCAAATTCTACAGTTTCATGACAGTAAGGAACTCAGTAAAATATTACCCCAAGTCCTTGAAACTCAACTAATGCGATTTAAATTATTTTTTTGAAATTCTGGGATTTATTTTGCCTATTGCTTGCTGCTCATAGCGGATTTCAACCCAATACCGTTCAGTTAAGGCATTTATTCATTGAGGCAGGGGAGGAAAGAGTTGACGAACAATTAGTTCAAAGCCCAAGAACTGCTTCTCTACTCAAGAAAGCTCAAGAACAGCCTGCCTTCACGAGTCAACGTCTTATCTGAACCGTATTGGATTTCAACCGGATGAAATACACCCACAACGTAGGGGCTTTCCCGCCGGAAAGCCCCTACGCGATCACAAAGACATGTTGCCACTGCAACTGTAGCTAGATTAGCAGATATTTTGATTACAAAAAGTAGTACAGTGTAAATGCATACAGAGCAAGCATTTCCAGCGAAGTGGCACTATTTTACAGCCATCTCGGCCCGACCCCTATGTGGACTCTTTGATCTTAGCTAACTGACAAAGTTTCTAATTTAACAACGAGGTCCATAAAGTTTTGATCTCCTCCTCCATACTGATCCTCAAAGCCGTATTGATTGGACGATAACGTCCTAACGTGAGATATTTTATCGGGGTTAGCTACCGTATTGAAGAAGTAAGCTAAGGGCGTTTCTCCTCCCTGATTTGTGGGGTGTTTAGCTAAGAATTCGATTGGAGTTCCGTTAGAAATCAGGAAGACTCCATATTTAGGTCCACCTGGTAAATCGCATTGGAATGTATCTCCTTTTTTGTAGCCACCCTGATCCACTTTTGGTATCTGAATGCGGTTTGTGACTACAGTTTGTGCATAATTAGGTGCATCTGGTTTGACTCCAGCAACACTCCCATCATCGCTCATGGCGAAAATACCAAACGTATTACTATAGCCTACACCGACTGGAAAATCCACAGTTACCTGAACCTTGTATGTTTTATTAGGTTCAGTATTTATGATACCGTCAGGTGTGATAAGTTGCCTGCGGACTACGTTGACAAATGTCCTGACAGAGCCCATATTATCGCCCTTAACACTATCCCAGCATACCAAAGAGAGCCTACCTGGGGTCAAAACTGTCATTTTTAAATGGGTTCCTATAGGAAAATAGGTCTTACCTTCGTTCAAGGTACCAACTAGACTGGCGTATGTAAATGGAAAAGAATTGTAGGAATACGTACCATACACAGACTTTCCATCGGACTCAGCGATACCGTTAGCATTGACCGCGTTCCAAGTTGTATTATTCCAGATATTACTCCATAAATCTTGGGAGTCTACCCCCATTGTCAGTATATCCCCGATTTCTAAGTTGATACCTGTATTTAACAGAGTCCCTTCAGCTACGCCATGTACTTTGGCGTGAATGTCAAAATAATCTCCCTTGAGAAAATCTTTGTCAAAGTTCTCGTTATAGTTCTCTGGTTGTAGAACATTAATCTTTGCTGTTGAACCAGCATTTGTATTGCGATCGCCACCCCAGAAGACTAACGAGAGCGTACCTGCAGTTAAAACAGTCATTTCCAAATGAGTTCCGACAGGAAAATAAGTTTTACCTCCGTCCACAGTACCAATGAGACTACCGAACGGAAATTCAAAATTAGCTGAGGAGCCTGCTCCTATCTCTTCTCTATAGATGCCATCAATTTTTTTTGTAACTACCGATATACCATTAGCATCCACCTGGGATTTTGGGGAAATGGCATATGGACTCCATGTTTGCAGTGGATCAACATCAACTATAAGTAATTGCCCTAAGGTTAAGGCAATACCTGTATCCAAGAAAGTTTTTTCTGGTGAACAGTTTTTATCGGCTTGAATTGTGATTTGTTTACTTTGTATTGTTTTCATTTTTTCTCCTTTCTATTGGTAGCGCTCTTGTCTATTCATCTGCTTTTGTTCCCATAGCGATCGCTGCACTCAATTATGCTTGCAGTGACTCAAATGCTTTATGTTATGGCTATAATTCTATTTGCCATGTAGCAAGCGAAACTTCGCTATGTTCAAACTTAGAAATTCAAGCTACAACAGGAATTGCTCTGCGAACTACTTTGATAAATGCTCGCAAAGAACCTATCTGATAGATGCTGGCATCGTTATTCCAACATATTAAAGAGAGCGTGCCTGGGTTTAAAATTGTCATTTCTAAATGAGTTCCTACAGGAAAAAGAGTTGTGCCTCCGTCTAGAGTACCAACTAGACTACCTTGTACAAGGACAGAACCTGGAATATTGGTTGTACAAGTATTAGCAAGCTCTTTGGTGGAGGCCCATAAACCATTAGCATTTAGATCCCAAGTTCGCTTAACGGAGTACAAGTTCCACAAATCTTTGGGATCTAGATTAATGATGAGTACATCCCCCAACTCTAATTTAATTCCTGTATTGAGAAAATTCTTTCTGCTTGAGCTGTGTATCTGTGCATGAATATCAAAAGAATCTGCATCTATAAATTTGGGGTCAACTTTATCGTCAAAGTTTAGTGCTTTTCTTAGTTCAACATTAGCTGTGATAGACCCAGCATTTGTGTCAGGGTAAGCGCATTTCAAACCCTATTGACAACAAGGCTTTCCAGCATCATTATG
>JAQYWP010000076.1 GCA_029379285.1 Rhizonema sp. PD38 | reverse complement strand
TCTAAGTACATTAGGACTAGCCCTGATTTGTTGTACTTAAGCAGTGCAAAACATATTGGGCGAGAACTTGCTTGACACCTATTTTGACCTCAGGCCGACACCGTGTGGTTGATCGCAGGGCTATTGTTATTACATGTCTCTGGTATTTATCGAAGTCTCCGATTACGCCCCTCAAGGCGGTCGCACTTTTACCCTGAAACACAACTCCAATCTCAAATCAAGCTATTGAAAGAAAACGTCAGTCTCAGGATGATGCAGCCTAATTGACATTAAAAAAATAAGATAAAACCCTTAGAACACTTTTGCTCTAAGGGTTTTGCTTTACTAACTCAATATATGAAACAAATCTGTTCAAGAGAATTTCTGAATCTACACAAAATGGACAGATTCTTCCAGAGGGAAACACAAAGGACGTACTGTCATCACCTTTGCATGAGACAAACAAAAAAGACGTGGTTCATTTATCCTAATTGCTGTAATTCCCGACTTTCTATCTCTAAGAACGCAGTTCAGTGATGGCGATGATTTTTTCATCACGGTTGAGTTGAAGGATATTTTCACCCGTGCCATCTCTACCCAAGGATGGTACTGTATCTACACCAAGACGTACTGTTCGCTGGTGATTAGTCACAAGCAACACCTCAGCGTTAGTTGGGGCAGGTACCATACCAGCGAGAGAGTCAGTTTTACTGGCAAATTTAAAGCTTTGAGTACCAAGATCACCACGCTTAGCTAGTCGCAAAGTATTAGTCGAGATGCGTTTAGCGTATCCTAGTTGAGTCACCAGTAACAAATTGTTCTCTGTCGAAGAAGTGACACAACCCACCATAACCTCAGAAGAGCGCAAGCGTAAAGCCTGTAAACCCATAGCAGTACGACTCATAACAGGAAGTTGTTCGTCATTGGCCTCAAACTTTAACACTCGCCCACCCGAACTGGCTAAAATTATTGGTTCACCTGCAGTTATTAACTGAGTAAATAACAATTCGTCGTCATCTTTAAGTTTCAATATTGTGATTCCGCGACGAGTGAGATTAATAAATTCTGTAAGAGAAAGGCGCTTAATTCTTCCCTGCTTAGTGAGGAGAACTATCTCAGCACTTTCTGAATTTTCTGGTAGTAAAAAGCGGTTGACAACAGTTTCTTGAGTACCTTGAGCAGTGTTAGTGAGCAAAGTTATCAATGGTGTTCCCCGTGCAGAACGTCCATTTGTGGAGGGAATATCTCCTACTTTAATCGGGTATACTTTGCCACCACTGGTGAGTACTAGCAAATCTTTTTCCGTATCGGTTGAAGCGGTTTGAATAATGAAGTCATTATCTGATATGTTATTGTCAGTTTTCGCCTTCCTTGTTGAGGAGCTAACAGATTGACGACGTACATACCCCCGGTGCGTAAACTCTAAAACAACTTCTTCTGAAGGCACTTCAGGTTTAGGATTTTCGATTGGGGATTTGGGATTTTCTGCCTGATCCTGTTTTTTTGCATCAGAAGTTCCCTTGAGTATCTTTGTCCGCCGTTCATCACTATATTTACGCTTGAGACTTCGCAAATCTTTTTTTAGTGATTTCAATAATTCCCGTCTATCGCCCAGTAACGTTCGCAATAATTGAATTTGCTCATTTAACTCTTCAAACTCCTTACGTAAGTTCTGCTGTTCCAAACTTGTGAGGCGTCGCATTGGCATGGCTAAAATTGCATCCGCTTGCACTTCACTCAAATTGAGTTGGTTTTGTAAGCTCATTTTTGCAGTACTGCCATCAGCCGCATGTCGTAAAATCCCAACAACTTCATCAAGATGCGAGAGTGCTACGAGTAAACCTTCCACTAAATGTAGCCGACTTTCTGCTTTTTCTAACTCGTGAGTGTAGCGACGCGAGAGAGTTTGCTCTCGGAAATTCAAGAACTCCTGCAACAGCTGACGTAGGTTGAGCTGGCGTGGTTGTCCATCTACCAAGCCCAGAAGAATTGCGCCAAAGTTTGTTTGTAAAGCGGTTTGGTGGTACAAATTTTGCAGAAGTTCTTGGGGGTTAACATCGCGTTTCAATTCAATCACCACGCGCATTCCGGAGCGATCGCTCTCATCCCGAAGATCCGCAATTCCCTGTATACGACCTTGATTCACCAATTCCGCGACTTTCTCAATCCAAGCTGCTTTATTTACTTGGTAAGGCAATTCCGTCACGATAATTGCTGTCCGTCGCTTGCTACCCCGTCCAGCTGCAACCTCTTCTACTTGACCAACTCCCCGTAGCAAAATACTACCTTTGCCTGTGGTGTATGCCTCACGAATCCCAGCATCTCCAACTATTTCGCCACCTGTGGGAAAATCAGGTCCGGGAATTAACTCGAATAATTTTTTATCGGGTAAATCGGGATTGTCAATTAAAGCAATCAACCCATCCACTAATTCTGCTAAATTGTGCGGTGGAATATTTGTTGCCATCCCTACAGCAATTCCAGCACAACCATTTAGCAACAAGAATGGTAACTGTGCTGGTAGTACAGTTGGTTCTTCTTGGGAATTATCAAAGTTACCAACAAATTCCACCGTTTCTTCGCCAATTTCCGCCAGCATTCCCTCGTGACTAATACTCGCGAGGCGCGTTTCTGTATAGCGCATCGCTGCTGGGGGGTCATTATCTACACTTCCGAAATTCCCATGTCCTGCCAGTAAGGGATAGCGGCTGGAAAAATCTTGTACCAACCTCACCAAAGCATCGTAAACTGCTTGGTCGCCGTGGGGGTGATATTTGCCCAGCACGTCTCCCACAACACGGGCACACTTACGATAAGGTCTATCCGGAGTCAGACCTAGTTCGTGCATGGCATACAAAATTCGTCGATGAACTGGTTTTAAGCCATCACGCACGTCTGGTAAGGCCCGCCCAACTATCACACTCATGGCATATTCTAAGTAAGACCGCTGCATCTCGGTATGCAGGGCTGTGGTAATGACCTGTCCCGTGGGGAGAAGGTTTAACTGTTTTGCCATGAGTTTTTTCCCTGAATTTTCACTACACAAAAGTCGCTGTAACTGAAGACTGTAGCAACCACAGCATAACGGATGAAATGCTTTTCATTACAAAATCTTGATAGTCATAGGATAGTAAGCAGTAGTATTATCCTTGATGACGGATGTCCATATTGTTTATTTCCAAGGATGTACCTACATATCGGTTTTGCAAGAGGTGGTAATCCCCCTCACATCTGTATGCAAATAAATACCTTATTAGTTAACATAAGCTATCAAAAATAAAATTAAACATGAAAACTGTCTTGATTGTCGAAGACGATCTCATTAATGCTCGCGTTTTTTCCAAGATTTTGACCAAGCGAGGTGGCTTAGACGTGAAGCATACAGAAAATGTGGAAGAGGTCATGAATTTTGCCCAAACGGGGGAAGTTGACATTATTTTGATGGATGTCTCTTTGTCTCGAAGTGTTTACGAAGGTAAGTCTGTTGATGGTATCAAAATTACACAAATGTTGAAATCCGATCCGCAAACAGCCTCCTTACCTATTATCTTAGTGACAGCCCACGCAATGGAGGGCGATCGCGAGAACTTTCTCAAGCAAAGCGGTGCTGACGGCTACATTTCCAAGCCTGTTGTCGATCACCAACAGTTTGTCGAACAGATTCTGGCGTTGCTACCCAAAGATCACAATTGAACAAGCACTTTCATTGAAGTCAGCACATTTATATTTCACTGTTTTCATTCTGACAACGCCATGTCCTGTCGGACACAAAGAGTGCCATGACAAACAGAACTTCGGTTTATAAGAGTGATTTTTGAGTAAATGCCCCTCCGACGGCTTCGCACAAATCAACGTTCCTCGCGATAGAGGTGAGAAACCCGACACTGAACAGTTCTTTGAGAACAACCCTCTCAAGTTAGTGTACAAGTTGATTTGCGTATCAGCCTACTCTTGATTAATATATATGTACTACTAGAGAGTACCATTAAGCAAGTGGTTATTGGTAAAAAGTTAGGAGCGATGAATCAGTAATTCATCACTCCTTATTCCGCGCCTGTTAACTCTACTGAGCAGGCTGTTGCTTAGAAGCTGTTGGGTTTTCTGGTGGATGAATAGCTGATTGAATGCGAGGTGATTGCAAGAATTTTTTGGTATCTGACAGTAGACGCATACCCCAGAGATTCTGCTTGAGGAAATCTAAATCGCCGTATTTATTGTCAATGCGGAGTGCCGCTTCTCCCATTGCCAAACCTTGTTGGCGATCACCTTTAGTATATAGTGCTACCCCTAATGCTAATCGAGGTTCTGCAGCTTGCTTCTCGATAGCAACAGCGCTTTGCCATTGCTTAATTGCTCCCTGGACATTACCTTGCTCGTATAAAATTAAACCAACGTTGTTAATTGCAGGCCAGAATTTTTTGTTAGAGGATACTGCTTTATTGTACTGCGCGAGGGCATCGGGCAGTTTACCGAGCATATAGTAAGCATTGCCTAAATCAAACAATCCATCTGAATCATTAGGTTTTAACTTCAAACCAGCTTGGAATTCTCCAATTGCTTCCTGGTACTTTTGTTGCTGAAAATGAGCCGAACCCAAAGCAAACTGGATATCCCCATTTTTAGGATTTAAAGATTCTGCCTTTTTCAAGGCGGCGATCCCACCATCCACATTTTTATTTTGCAAATATAGGCCACCTAAGAGAAACCATACTTTATCATTCTTAGGAGCTAGTTGAGATGCTAGTCGCGCTCTTGGCAAAGCTAATTCAAACTGTTGAAACTGAGCTAGTTGAGCCGCTTCTTGTGCTAAACTTAAACCCTGCTGTTCTAACTTCGCTGCATCAAGCTGGAGTGTATGGGGTATTAGTGCTTGTGCGTAAGCGGCTCTTGGCATACTCGACAAACTACAGACAACCAGAAGAGAAATTAAACTAAATCGTTTTGGCACACTATCGCCTCTCAGCCACAAATCAAAGAATCTTTCAGCTAGCTTAAACGATCTCTGCTCTTGACGACCGCAAAATTTTCTATCTTTTATATTGAAAACAGTGACTTTAGTCATGTATCGTTTTATGATCTTTTACCCAGTTATTTGCTTAAAACTATTTATACTTTTAATTTAAACTATACTCTACCTGATTACAGCTCTAAATTTCACACTTACTTGTTTAGGCTGTCCTTTGTCGCAAATAACCATTGACTGTCTCAATGAAAATATTTTTGAAGTCAAAAAAATTGTGAGTTTAACGCAACTCAATTATAGTTACAGCCGTTATGCAATAAATGTTGTAGCTCTTGTTTCTAGATAGGTAAGAGGACATGAGACTTGAAAATAGGTGAGAGGTAAGAACACTTGATACATCACACCCTCTAGATTCTCCACAATTATTACTAAATGTAAACAAAAATCTCATTCCTTGGTTGGCTGCCTTGGCTACTTATCCTTATCCTTATCAGTGAAGTATATTATACCATTTCACGGAACACTGGATACAAATGATGGTTTCTACTTCTTTCCTGCCCTGATCCCTTGCAGAAGAGCTACCTATTGGTATCAACTTTAAAGTGAAACGATATTACGTGGTTTATCACCAATTAGTCTGGATTTCATTAATGATTGGAGGAATTGGGTTGCTCCCGGATTACGCTTATTTCCGTTGTCGAATGAAAGCGGGAAATCGGGATTCGCTTTCGCAGTAGGAGCAACAAACTCCGCAATCCTCAATCAATTTACAATTTCTTCTAGTACTGCAAAGGAGCCACAATTGAATTAATTATTATAGCTTGAAAATCAGAGCAACCATTTTTCAAAATATAACGACAAGTTTTTCCTAAACTTGAAAATGAAAGTTAAACATAGCTGACAAACTCTTACCCTGAATAGTTCTGGTTCTGTAAATATCTTTTTGTATTTCATGAAGGCGGCTGTGTGTAACGTTACTTTGATTACGCGCTATATCATAAAGAAGAAGACTATAGATGCTTTGTGTTTTCAAGGCAATGCTTAAGAGGTGAAAACTCAGAACTTTGAAAAGCATATTTATGAATTGCACTCGTTGGGGATTTAAAGAAGGATGCCTTGATCAGACCGCAGTACGTGTCAAGGGAACAAGAGCGGGTTTCTTTTGAAATCCTTTACCTCCTCCGCAAAAATTAGATAAAATTTTTAAAAGAGAAACAATTTTAACAGCTAACTAAAGCTTTATTCCGTAAAGAGAGTGCAGTGTTTGTGTGTTCAGCAACACCACAGTAACCTTTGGAAAGTGATAAACAAGGGATTTGTCCTAATGGATTTATTAGAGTACCAAGTTAAAGAATGGTTTGGAAAGATAGGCATTCCTGTATTGCCGTCTCAAAGAATTGACCATCCCACAGAACTAAAACGTTTAAAAATTAGCTACCCGATTGTACTAAAATCTCAGGTTTACGCAGGTGGAAGGGCAAAAGCAGGTGGGGTTAGATTTGTAGAAACAACTATTGATGCGATCGCCGCTGCCCAAAACATCTTTAATTTACCAGTTTTCGGTGAATTACCATCCGTGTTATTAGCAGAGGCAAAATATAGCACTGAACAGGAATTATATCTAGCAGTCGTTCTCGACACCGCTGTTTGCCGACCAATACTTTTAGGTTGCACAGAAGCGGATATTGAATGGGAATCGGCTGGAGAAAAAATGCAACATGTTGTCGTTGAACAAGAATTCTCCCCATTTTATGCAAGACGACTGGCTTTGAAAATGGGCTTGCAGGGGACATTGATGCAGTCGGTAAGCGATGTTGTGCAGAAGATGTATCAGTTGTTTGTTGAAAAAGACTTAGACTTGGTCGAAATCAATCCTCTAGCTGTGAACGCTTCAGGTCAAGTTATGGCTCTCAATGGTGATGTGAGTATTAATGAACGAGCGATCGGGCGTCATTCTGAGATTGCTGAGATGGCGAAAAAAAATGTTACCCATCATTCTATTGTTGAGGTCAACAGTATTTTAGGCGATTGGGACGGCATAGGACTACAAGGTAAAATAGGAATTTTGGGTAATGGTGCAGGTTCAGTAATGGCAACTCTAGATTTAGTCGCTAATGCTGATGGTAAGCCAGGTGTATGTTTAAATTTGCGCCACGCCTCACCTATTAATACTTCACCAACTACATTGAAGTATCGGTTAGAAAATGCTTTGAAAAACTTAGCGACTGATAAAACTATTCAAGTGATACTCATTAACTTTCTAGCTAATATTCCTCAAACTGAGGATGTCGTTGAAGCCATTGACAATTTTGTACAACACCACAAGAATGAACTCAAACAACAGATATCACGTTCCAACGGTAGCAGAAGCCATCGAGATGGTCATTTCCCATGCTTGGTTGTCCGATTAGCAGGTTCAGAATTTACTACAGCGAGAAAATATTTAGCAACACTTAAAACGCAAGCTGCGGCACCCATCGTGGTTATGGAAAATTTAGATGAAGCCGTGACAGAAGCTGTTCGTCTTACCAAGTTACCTATTTATAGAAAAGGTGCCTGAAAACCCTTGCGGAGATGTCTTCCTTGAGACACTCCGTTCAAAGAGACCAAAGGTACGCTCTAGCTACGAGAAACTTCTGTGAGGTTTCTGCCTTGATGAATATAATCTGATACCAGATCAAAGCTTCCGCATTTCCCAAAGACTCAAGCTGCTAGGTTTCCTAAATTACATTACTTTTTTATGAATTTAAAGCCAGACACCAAAGTCTTAATTCAGGGTTTCAGTGAATACATATCAGCAACTCATGTTGATCAAATGAAAGCTTACGGCACAAATTTGATAGCTGGGGTAATTCCCGGAGGTGGAGGACAGAAACTCTACAATATTCCGATATTTGATCTTGTAGAACATGTGGTGGGGGCATTTCAAGCAATTGATACCACTATTATTTGCGTACACCCATACCAAGTTCTGGATGCAGCATTGGAAGCGATCGCATCCGGTATCCGCCAAATTATTATTATCTCCCCTGGTGTACCACCTTTGGACATGGTAAAGTTACTTCGCGTAGCTGAAGCAACAGAAACTTTGGTTGTTGGACCAAATAGTCCGGGGATCATCGTACCTGGAAAAATACTTTTAGGGACTCAACCGAGTGAATTTTATACTCCTGGAACTGTTGCGATTTTAAGTCGCAGTACGACCCTCACCTACGAAATTGCCAGAGAATTAACCAAAGCTGGTTTGGGGCAGTCGATTAGTGTCAGTATTGGAAGTGATGCGGTCGTAGGTTCATCTTTTATTCAATGGCTGCAAATTCTTGACGAAGATGATACCACACAAGCGATCGTATTAGTTGGTCAGCCTGGTGGCGGTCGAGAAGAAGCTGCAGCGCGGTATATTGCGGAAGCTATTGATAAACCAGTCGTTGCTTACATTGCCGGAACACAAGCACCACCCACACAACATTGGCGTCAGACTGGAACTTTAGCCGCAGTCGTCGGACGCGATCCCGACTTTGGTACCGCAAACAGTAAAGTCACTGCTTTAAATCAAGCACTAGTTCCAGTGGCTGAACGCCCTTCTCGAATACCAGAATTATTGAAAAAGGCACTGAAATAATTAACAACTAATACCCATACTTGCTTAACAACGCTTTCGTCGCGGACTCACCCATGAGTCTTACCTGCTTAACCAAGTGTATGTTTAACAATGCCAAGATACTTGATGTAAATCTCTCCTGTAGTCGGTTCAAGAGCCGCAGCTAACATCCGGATGAGAGTTGTTTTTCCTGCACATTGGGACCAATTAATCCATTAATCTCCACCTATCTCTAATTGCCGTAGGAATCGCGTCATGCCATCAACCCCAAGGGCTTTTGTTAATGCGTCAATTCCCAATTGTTTAATTTGTGTTGACATAAGCTGACGCAGATCTACAATTTTTATGCTTGTGAATTTGGGCAGGGTATCTAAACTTTCTACTTGTGATTCACGCCTTTTTTTTATTTCGGCAACTATTTCCTCAATGGTAGGATTTCCTAAGATTTTGTCTCTGTCTTGCGTGTAATCTCCACTGCCCTTCTCGAATTGATGTATGAATAGTCCCGTTCCCGCAGGACCAAGAGCTAAGGCAAGCGTTTCTATTCCCAGTTGTCTAATTTCATGGGAAGTCAACTTAGTCACATCCATCATCATGTTACCTCTACTAGCCATTGCAGTGGGTTTTCTACTCTCCCATGTAGCAAGTTTCCATGTCTTGCTGCCAAACGCAACATTCTGTCATCAGTTGTTAACAAAACATCAGCGCATCCTGCTTTTGCACAAGCAATATGCAGCGCGTCGTATTCCTTAAACCCTATTTTGGCGAGTTCAGAACTATGAGACTGAATTTGTTCTGTAATATTCATTTTGGCGATTGCTAAAGTCGTCCACAACCACATCTGGTCTTTTCTGATACCTTCGGGAGTGCGCCTCAACTCAACATCTATAATTTCGCTTGTCAAAAGCTGCCATTCCTTACTTTGACACCGCTTTAAAATCAGCTATATTGCCTCAGCTTCTAAGCGAATGCGTTCTTGCGTCTGGTAATCGAAAGGGCGATTTAGACAGCAAACATCTAAATAAATTAAAAACTCCATGAGCGCGGTTACTAGGTATTATATTTAATTTGCAAGAATTTTTGCAAAATTAAACAATTACCCATCAAAACGAACCATGACCCAAAACTACCGTATTACGCTACTTCCTGGCGATGGCATAGGACCAGAAATTATGGCAGTGGCACAAGAGGTGCTCACTGTCGTAGGAAAGAAATTCGATCTTCAGTTTGAATTTCAACAAGCGCTCATAGGTGGTGCGGCAATTGATGCGACAGGTGAACCCCTACCTGCTGCTAGCTTGGATATGTGCCGCTATAGTGATGCTGTTTTACTGGCGGCGATCGGTGGTTACAAGTGGGATTCCTTACCATCGCATTTACGTCCGGAAGCGGGTTTGTTGGGACTGCGTGCCGGGTTAGGATTATTTGCTAATTTGCGTCCGGCGAAAATATTGCCTCAACTGATTGACGCTTCGACTTTGAAGCGTGAGGTGGTAGAAGGCGTAGATATTATGGTGGTGCGCGAACTCACTGGGGGAATTTACTTTGGCAAACCCAAAGGAATTTTTACCACAGAAACTGGTGAGAAGCGGGGTGTGAACACAATGGCTTACACTGAGTCGGAAATTGAACGTATTGGGCGGGTAGCATTTGAAGCAGCCCGAAAACGTCAAGGTAAACTTTGTTCAGTGGATAAAGCAAACGTGCTGGAAGTTTCTCAACTGTGGCGCGATCGCATCACTCATCTGAGTCAAGAGTTTCCGGATGTGGAACTCTCTCACATGTATGTTGATAATGCGGCGATGCAATTGTTACGCAATCCTAAACAATTCGATACTATTGTGACGGGTAACTTATTTGGTGATATTCTTTCGGATGCTGCTGCTATGCTGACTGGTAGTATTGGAATGTTGCCTTCTGCAAGTTTGGGGGAATCCAATCCCGGAGTTTTTGAACCTGTTCACGGTTCTGCTCCAGACATTGCAGGACTTGATAAAGCCAATCCCTTAGCGCAGGTTCTGAGTGCCGCTATGATGCTTCGCTATGCTTTAAATCAACAAAATGCAGCAGACTATATTGAAAAAGGAGTGTTACAAGTTTTACATCGCGGCGATCGCACTGGCGATATAATGTCCAAGGGAATGAATCTTTTAGGTTGCCGCGCTATGGGCGAGGCACTGATTCAAAGTTTGGAAGAATAATCGCTCTCTATTAGATCTTTCAGATAAACTATAAGACAAACCTAGAAAACATAGATTAGTAAGTTGTGTATACTTTAAAACAAGGACAAACCGACTATACTAACCCACAGAATCAGCAATCTTTGATTGACCCTGCCGTTATCAAAGCCGCTGGTCATATATACTACACACACTGTGAAGTGCATCCTGAAATTGCTGGGCAGCCTTCAGGAGTAGCAATTAATCGCTTTAATCACCGAGGCAAGGTAATTTTTACCAGTTACCCAATCCTTTTGCCGGAAGAATGTTTCGTACCGTTAAACCAAATAGAATCTTACATGTATTAAGGAGGCAGGAGTCGAGACGCTTGACATAAGGTGTCTGTACAGGAGTCAGGAGTTGTCTTGAGGCGCTTGTGTGTTGCGTCGTCAAGAGTTAGTCGAAAACAAAAATAGTTAGCTATTGACAAAAAACAAAAGACAACTGACAACTGATACAAGTGGCTAGTGGCTAATTGACGATATGGACTTATTGGTAGTCGTTGTGGCGAGTATCATTGTATTCGCCTTAGGTGCATCTATTGGCAGCTTTATCAATGTTGTTGTTTATCGGCTACCAGCCAGCTTGTCAATTCTTTGGCCTCCTTCTCGCTGCCCCCACTGCTTAAATCAACTCAAAGCCTATGATAATTTCCCAGTTTTGGGATGGTTGTGGTTAAAAGGACGCTGTCGTTATTGTAAAAGCAAGATAACTGTCCGTTACCCATTGGTAGAAGCGGTAACCGGATTAATGTTTTTGCTGATATTTTTGATATTTAAATTTTCACCCCTGACAATAGGCTACTGGACTTTTTGCAGTTGGTTATTAGCGTTATCGCTCATTGACTTAGATACAATGACCTTACCCAACTCACTTACTAAGTCAGGGTTAACACTGGGAATTGTGTTTCATATATTACTTGGGGGGTTAACAGTAGGAAACTGGACAGGAGTGGCGAATAACTTATTAACCGCAATTGGCGGCGCAGTGTTGGGGTTATGGCTGTTGGATGCGATCGCTATAATGGGTTTGATATTACTGGGTAAAGAGGCGATGGGAGGTGGTGATGTCAAACTAGCTGCCATGATGGGAGCTTGGTTAGGTTGGCGATATTTGCCTTTAGCGATTTTTATCGCGGCTGTGGTATGTATTTTAGTAGAAAAACAAAAATGGGGACAAAAGAAACCTATACCTTTTGGTCCTTTTCTCGCTATAGGTGCCGCGATTACTATATTTAGCGGTGAAGCAATTTTGTCTACCTACCTACAATTTTTTAGAGGTGCTTGAACAAGTTAACGTCCAATAGGCATCTGCTCTGAAAGTTGGTTGGGCATGAAACCCAAATAGTCTAGGCAGCCAAAATCTAAAATTGATTTTTTCAACTTTTGCCATTTTACTTGGAGCGAAGCTTCGGTGAGTAGAGTGTTCTGTAAACTCAATTACCCCATCGGTCCTTTAACCTTTGGTAATATCAACTTGTGAGCTGGATCACCCTCTTAACGACAAACACCCGTTGGGAAGCAGAACTAATGGAGCAGATACTGGTTGCTCATGATCTGCCAACAAGAATTATTGATTTGGGGGTGAAGTCATATCTAGGATCTGGCACTCCTGCAGCGTTGCAAGTACTTTCGGAAGATAAATGGACTGCGTTGCTGCTGTTAAGTTCAAGGGAAGACGAACAATAGACTTGAATTGGTTTACGTATTTTCGTTAAGCTGGCAACACTAGACGTATGAGAAAGGTCTAAATTGCTGATGGCACAACTTTGAACAATAAGTCAAGAGTTAGGTCTCAAAATAAATTACTCTGGACTAGGCACTCTTAACTGTTAGCTTCGATAAACGTGGGTTACTCTATTTTCGACATACTACCTACTTAAAATCAAAATAAAATGGCAAACAACGAAGAAACACGCGGTTTAAAATCTCTTTTAGATTGGTTTGCAAATCGACGAAAATCAGGCTCTACCACCCCAGAACAAGAACGCCAAGAGCGTGAAATTGCTGATGGGTTGTGGCATAAATGTTCTGAATGTGGTGTATTGGCATATACCAAAGACTTGAGAGCAAATCAGATGGTTTGTATAGAATGCGGACATCACAATCGTGTTGATAGTGATGAGCGCATCTACCAACTGATCGATCCCGGAACCTGGAGAGCAATGGATGAGCATTTGCGTCCAACCGATCCCCTGCAATTTCGTGATCGCAAAGCCTATGCCGAACGTTTGCGGGAGACGCAGGAAAAAACAGGTTTGGTAGATGCAGTTCAAACTGGGTTAGGTCAAATTAATGGCTTGTCCGTTGCTCTAGGCGTCATGGATTTTCGGTTTATCGGCGCAAGCATGGGTTCTGTGGTGGGAGAAAAACTCACTCGCTTGATTGAGCAGGCAACTCAGCGACGATATCCTGTATTTATCGTATGTACTTCTGGTGGAGCAAGAATGCAAGAGGGAATGCTGTCGCTGATGCAGATGGCAAAAATCTCTGCTGCCTTGCAACGCCATCAAGAAGCAAAACTATTGTACGTTCCTATTTTAACGAATCCAACGACAGGGGGAGTTACTGCTAGTTTTGCCATGTTGGGCGACATCATTTTGGCGGAACCAAAATCAACCATTGGTTTTGCCGGTCGGCGAGTGATCGAGCAAACCTTACGAGAAAAACTGCCAGATGATTTTCAAACTGCAGAAGATTTGCTGAAGCACGGTTTTATAGATGAGATTGTCTCTCGCACTCAATTAAAGAAAACTCTAACACAATTAATTGCCTTGCACCAGCCGCCTGTAGTAACGACAGCACACAATATGGTGATGTGGGAAACAAGGACTTTAAGTTCCACTGGTGTTGATTAATACGAAGGGGAGACGAGGAAACATTTACCCTTAAGTCTCTCCATCTTCTCACCGAAGAAATCCTTACAGTTTTCTAGCTGAATAAATCTACGGGCACACCGCATATTGCGACGAATTTCTAATTGCCGATCTCCGTTCAGGTGGGGTCTGAATCCCTATCTGAACGCATAGCTGACGAATTCAATCAATGTATCTGATTTTCTGGCGATTCTCTCAAGATAAAGTACGTCAAGAAATCTTTAATAAGTTAATTTAAATCTTCATATTGCTCAAGCAAATTTGGCAGTAATTTCATAGAATTAAAAACAACTGATGCGCCTGCAGCTTGCAATTTTTGTGGATTACTGTATTCTGCATAACCGAAAACTTTCATCCCAGCGTTAAATCCGGCTTGCACGCCGATTACAGTATCTTCAACTACAACACATCGCTGCGGATGAACTTTCATTTTCTCGGCTGCATATAAGAATAGATCTGGATGTGGTTTACCGCGTGCGACATCTGTAACACTAAATATTTTTCCCTCAAAATATGGCAGTAAAGCTGTGACACCTAACTTTGTTTGAATCATCTCATGTATGCTATTTGAAGCTACACAATAAGAAGTTGTAATTTGAGACAAAACATCATGTATTCCCTTAATTGGCTTTAATTTTTCTGATAAATCCTTCTTGTTGCGTTGCCTAAATTCGGTAACAAAATTATCTGGAATAGGTTTTCCAAAAGACTCTTGAATAATTTCTAAACATGCTGTCATAGGTTGACCGACGAATGTATTAGATATATATTCCACAGTGGTCGGTAACCCGATTTCACTAAGCATTGCCGCAAAAACCGAGTTAGTGATTTGTTCACTATCTACAAGGACACCATCACAATCAAAAATAACTAAGTCAAATGCATTCATTGATTTTCCTACTTTAACCCTCAACTCATCTTCTCATGGCCGAAGTTAGGAACAGGAGGGACTGACGGTGCAGAAAGTGGTGCTTACGTATTAAGAGCAAGTTGTACAACCCAAATTACATTTAATCGGACTCTACCCAATAATTCCAATGTCACAATGAATGGCAGTGTCTTTAACATCACAGGAAAAACTCAAGCAGGCTGACTTTCCCCGTTCAGTCTCTCAAGATCGCTGCGAACCCTCACTCTTGCGGTGCAATTTTAACGAAACTGACTAAAATCATACTTTACACTCTCTGGCGTACCAAGGTTAATGCGAGTCCTATCCTACTTGGTCGTAGCTAACTTTCAGCAACTTTTTTACTTTGCCAAAAAGCTTGTATCATTTGCACAAGAGATTGTCCGCGTGATTCATGTATAAAGAAAAGTGGGATAATCGCTGCGGCTCGGAAAGCTGCC
Organism: Rhizonema sp. PD38; assembly: GCA_029379285.1. Lineage (GTDB taxonomy): Bacteria > Cyanobacteriota > Cyanobacteriia > Cyanobacteriales > Nostocaceae > Rhizonema. The sequence goes on along the minus strand of JAQYWP010000076.1, from coordinate 134 downwards.
GAGATCACAAATAATCCTGCTAAGCCACCAGATGAAGGATTTTCGGCGACGAAGCCACCAATGGTTGTACCTAAAGCACCACTGACCCCAGCAATTGCAGCAGCAGTCGCAAAATATACCGATTGATTCTTAAC
>JAQYWP010000707.1 GCA_029379285.1 Rhizonema sp. PD38 | reverse complement strand
TTATTACCCTGTTGAGCTATTTCGTAAAAACTAAAACCTTGTGTTTTATCATCAACTTCTTTTGATAAAACTGGTTGCCATTTTTCCCCATCCCAAGCTTCCCAACGGCGTGGTGGTCGGTTAGGATTTATACCAGTAGGTGTAGCTGAGGCTCCTTGAAAAGTAATTTCTAAAACATTACCGTCGAGAGGGTCATCGGAATTAATAACTAAGTAAAAACAGTTTCCCGCTAATGGTTCCTCTTCAAATATTGGTTGTTCGCTACCTTCCCAGAAAGCATCAGATTGACGGTTCCAGGTATTAGTTACTCTTTCTCTTAAAGATTGGGGAATTTCTTCTGCACTCAACGCTGTTAAAACATATTGTAAACGGGGTTTTGCAATAACTAAAGGAGAATCAGTACTAAAAGTAATAGCTTCAGTCGTTTCAGTTCGTACCGTTGAAACCTCAATTCCTTCTGGAATTGTGTAAGTCTCCGGCAGATCAGAACTTAAATAAAAAGTTAAATCCGTGCGTGCTGGAGCTGGTGGTTGGAGTCTAATACCTAATAATTCTAAAAAAGCAACATAATTTTTACGCGGTACTTGATTAAATCTAAGTAGCATTTGGTCAGTTAACCAAGCAAACAGTTCAACCAGCGTAATTCCAGGGTCACTCAGATTATGGTCTGTCCATTCTGGGCAGTAGCGAGGAATACGCATAATGCACTCTTCCACCAAATCGTCGAAGGTGCGATCATCCAAATTTGAAGAAGGTAATTTTGGTAAAAAGTCGAATTCCACACCTACTCCGCCGAAGTTAAATAAAAAGGGTAAACAAAGCTGAAAACGTCAGGATAATCTTTGAGTTTATATTTGATAATAATGTCTACTCTGCCGCGTATTGGGTCAGGTTCAGTGCGAACATCATTAAGAATAATACGCTGTTCCCAAACTTCTAAAGCTTCTGTTACATACATACGAATTTGCAGTAAGGTATCGCTATTCAAAGGAGCAAATGCCAATTCTGACAAGCGACACCCAAAGTTCGGTCGGTAAACTCGTTCTCCTAAACTAGTGCGAAGAATAATCCATATTGACTCTTTGACTTTCTCGTCCTCACTGCTAAACTTGACTCCACCCTGCAAATTCAATTGCAGTGGAAAAGCCCAACCCTTCCCTAAATATTCTCGCTGCTGACCATGAACGGGATTTGGCATTTAGGCGCTCTCCACAGTAGATAATATGATATATACCTCTAAAATATTGGGGCAGAAGATATAAACCTATTCGCCAAAGGTCGAGTTTCACCAAAAAGGTAAAGGAAATTATGGAATTGGTTTAGGACCTGTTATTGGTGTAGTCATTGTGATTGGTCCCAAAGTACTAGTTAGTGCCATAGTTCCAGCAGTTATTGACAAAAGACCGGGTGTAGTAATTGCGATCGCACCACCTGCGGTTATAGTTATAGCGGCACCTGCGGTCATAGTTATAGCGGCACCTGCTGACATACTCATCTCACCAAGAGAAGTCATGCTCATAGCAGCACCTGCTGTTGAACTAATGGATGATGCTTCGGAGGAAATAGAAGCTGTAGCAGTACTACTAATAGTGGTGTTTGCTCGAATATTAATATTGCCAGTAAGGTCGTTAATCAGTATTGTCTGTCCTGCAGTTGTTTGTATTTCTATAAACTTTTTAGTATCGTTAAGACTAATTTTATGTCCACCTACAGTCTCAATATATACACCCGTATTACTAGTGGCTTTATCTTCATCTACAAACTGTAATTGATGTCCAACGCGGGTTTTGAGAGTTCGCAGACGAACTCGACCACCAACTACACTATCTTGTACAGAAGTTGGTGGTGCATCTTGTCCGTTCCATACTGAACCGATAATATAAGGTCGATGAATATCACCATGCTCAAAACCAACTAGTACTTCATCGTTTATTTCTGGTAACCAATCTGTTCCACGATCGGAACCAGCACCTGTTGATACCATTCTTGCCCAGTAACTTTCATGTTCTTCAGTGAGGGTTGGGAATTTAACTTTAACTCGACTCAAGCCTTTAGGGTCTTGATTATTAGTAACGACTCCAACTAAAAATGTTTGACCTGGTTGTAAATGTGTTTGTGGTGCGATCGAGGTGTATAAATTACCGGAACGTAAACCTCGGACGCTAAATTCTGTCGTGTAAACTCGCTGATTGTAGAAGTGGCGTGTTTCGGTAATATAATACTGACCGCTAAAACGGGTACCCATATTTTGTAAAGTCACAATTCGACCCGGACGAATTTTTGGATTACCCTCTGCTTTAGCATCAGCATAAACAAATTCTCCCCCCAACTCATCACACAAAGCTTGAGCCATTTTCTCAGCTTCTTTAGCGCTAAAAACAGGTTTATCTACAACTGTCATTTGCGGAGATTTACTGATATTAAATTTATTACTGCTACTACTTCCTTGCTGATTGCCTGTATTTGTGATTACTTTTTCGGATGTAGCTGTAGAGGTAATTAATTTTTTCTGATTATAATCCCAACTACGTACTTCTACAGAGCTTACCTGTTCAGCACTTGTAACCCGCGTGCTGAAGCTACTAATTTCATCCAACCATTTTAGCTCTACAGGTTCCTTAATTTCTGGTTTACAAAAATTGATTTTACCTTCTTCAATAAACAACTCAAACCCAATACGGGCAGCTCTTTGCCGTAAAAACTCCATATTAGTTTGATTTTCTTGGAAAACATACTCATGAGCTTCGCCACTTGCGTCTATTTTTCCAAGTTGTATACCTACTTCTTGAGCAATTTTAACTACTATATCACTATCAGTATTGTTCAAAAAAGATCGATTTTGACGTCCTCGATGTAACCGATGCGAAGTATCGTAACCACGAACAATTATTGGTGCTTCAGATTTATCATTAAAATGAACTTCAATTGCTGTAATTTCACCTTCAATTAAATAGCCTTCTTTATGCTTTTTAAAATTTTCGTCTTGGGTATTACTAGAAATGAACCCTAATCTAACTTTTGTACCGATTTCAAACACCTTTTCGTGACGCCAAGGCTGGTATTCCGATTTATTATTGGTAGGCAAGTAGCTGTTGTGAACTACCAATGTAAACATTGCTGGCAAGTGCAAACTTTCTTCAATGGTAATTTGCAATAAATCTTTGATTAATTCAGGAGGTGCTACTTGTCCTCCTATTTCGACTTTAGGAAGAGATAAGTAAAGATTTTGTTCTGCCATAATTAACTCTAAAATTATAAAAAATATTCAACAAAACAACGGTCAGATGACTTCCAATCCTTCGGAGCGCCGCGCGAACAGCGATACCATCGGAGAACAGGGAACGAGTTCTGCTTGCAGTATGTCGTTTCTCCTCGCGGCAGATATTTTATATTTAATTGTGTACACCTACTTATTTCCCCTTCCCTCTGCCTCCTTTATTCTGGCTTCCTGGGGGTTGATTTTGCGCTCCACTTCCTTGATTCTGGCTTCCGCCTCCTTAATTTAGGCTTTAGTTGAAAAGAGGTGCACTTTGAGGGTTATTTTCTCGATCCTCTCCCTGCGAAGCAGATTCGGTTCCGCCTGGGAGGTTATTTTTATCTACTTCTTGTAATGAAATATCTACCATTGCTCTGACTGGTGTCCCATCAGTGAGAAACATATTTAGGGTATAGGTTAAACTAGTCATTACACAGTAAAAATATTCATCCTTCCATATAAATGTATAAACTGGAGGACGTTTATCTACTGCTTGTTCAATTGTTTCTACGCCCTTTTTCATAGTATCTATATATGTCATAACAGACTCTTTCGTTTCATAGGTATCGAAAATTAATTGTTTAAGTGTAAATTGATAAGGCTCAACGCCTGAGAAGTTAATCTTAGGCAGTAAAGTTGTTCCTCTATTACCAGGATGTTTTTGCCAGTTAACAGTTCGAGAAAAGCTGATTTCACTAGGGTTAAACATTAACTCGATATCAGGTGCTTCCCCATTGTAAGCTTTGAGTTTAGCTTTTTCAAGTTGAGGTTGGCGTTTTTGAGTAATGGTTACAGAAGGACTTGGCATTTGAATATTATCTCCTAAAAATCAAAATATAAAATCCAAAATTGTATTACCAGGGTAAACGACCCGTAAAAGTTCCTTGACGTTCTTTTTCAATTTCCATCTGTTGTCGTAATCTAGCATAAACTTCACGAGCAAGCGCTTCAAGAGCAATTTCATCATATTCTTTTGAATTAGCTGATTTTGAATTAGCTGACTCATTAAAAGGGCTTTTTATAGTTTCAGTGATTGGTTTTATATCGTTAGATATGTCGCTAGGTAAAGTTTTATCTTGATTAACATCAATTGCTTTATGCGAATATACTGGTTTTTGTTGAATAGGAAATTTTTTACTTGTTTGGGAATTATACCCGCCTCCAATTTCACTACTAAAGTTAGTAAAACTAAACTCTTCATTGCTTATATTTAGTAAACTTTCAATACTTGACCATTGTGAAGGAGGCTCTAAATTATTATTATATGATGTATTATTTGAATTTGCTTTTCTATAAATTAAAGGAGGCGATGAATAATTATTTGGCTCAGCAGTTTTTCTTTGTACAATATCTTCTGTACCATCTTTGTTGAGATGTTCTAGTAAATTAAGATTTTTTTGTGTATCTGCTTTGTTAATTACAAACTTCCCAGGTCTAAGCATAGCAGGTTCTGTTTTTGAATCTGCTATTGGCTGATTATTGTCAACTTTTAACTGCGTTACTTGTCCGTCGGTGGTGGCATTAATGTTCGGGTTTGAAGCTTGTTGTAATGGTTCAACAGGTGAAGTTTGAGGTGATACTGGTTGAGCTAAAACATCTGCCGTTGTTTGGATATTTGGTGTTGTCGGGTTAAGTGTTTGGTTTGAAGCTTGTTGTAATGGTTCAACAGGTAAAGTTTGTGGTGATATTGGTTGAGCCAAAACATCTGTCGTTGTTTGGATATTTGGTGTTGTCGGGTTAAGTGTTTGGTTTGAAGCTTGTTGT
>JAQYWP010000706.1 GCA_029379285.1 Rhizonema sp. PD38 | reverse complement strand
GGCTACGATCAAGGCGAAGACTCCTAAAGCCGCTTGTATTCCTTGACGAATTGTAACGAAACAGAAAATTATTAATATAAATATAACAGCAAAGCCTGCAATTTGATACACTATTTCAGAACCTTTCTCTGATTGAAATAGTAAAATCGCCACTAAAACTCCAGCAAAAGCCGAGAGAAATCCTGATATACCCATCAGCAGCCACGAAACTACCACCAAGAAAATAGCCCACCGCCGTTGCAACCCTGCCATAGCATCACTGAAGTTAGCGCTTGTCAGATTAGCACCGCTAAAATCAGCACTGCGGATATCTGCACCGCTAAAGTTCGCGAATTCAAGGTTCATACCTCGAAAATTTCGCCCTCTTAGATTTTGCCCCGAGTAATCTTGTGGCATAGCTCACGCATCGGTAGACTACAATTACATTGAAGATACAGCTGCTGCACCTTATTTTCCGGTTTTTCGGAAAATTACATAATTATTCTGATGACACTATATATAAATTAGAGTAATACTTCCCAATATTTGAGGTATATAAGTCCCTTGCACCTTACCAAAAGAATAGAAGGAAAGATCTAACGTTCATAATTCTCTTGAGCGTGAGAAAGCGATCGCCGATTGTTCCCTTGCAGCCATAGGACTTTTGAGGAGTACTGTAAAGATAGGTTTGGGTTTGAACGCCGTCATCCTTATAGATTAATTGATGCTGTCGCCGTTGTTCATAACTTTACCCAAATTCTTCTTTAATCCCTAGCGTACAACTAGGGGCAGCTATGTCTACAAATTACCTCTCACTCCTAAATTAATTAAGTATAAAATGTAACTTTTTAAGTTAGTATTAATATGTAAATACTGTTCACTTTTGGGATTTCCTAAAGAAAGATGTATGCCTGCTGATGATGCGTGTCGTCGTTAACAAATAACTCAAGAATCGTGAGTTACTTGTAATTGGAAACCAAGCACAAGCTGCACTCCGTAACAGGAAAAGACGTGCTATTTGAGAAAAAGTGTGAGAAGAAGGAAATATTACTCAGCTTCACCAATAAAAACAAATGCAGCCCAATCGCTAGGATTAGGGTATCTTTTTTTAGTTTCTAGCATCGCCGCTCGAAGTGCATGTGCTTTATCTGGATTGTTTTTCCATTGACGATAAAACTCCGGCATGAGAAATACCGTGGAGTTTTGATCTGAGACTTGCCATAAAGAGACAATAATGCTGGGTACACCCGCAGTAATCAACGCTCTGGGGAAGCCGAGCACACTATCTTCTGTAATTCGACCCCTTCCGGTATCACAGGCGCTCAGTACAACCAACTGTGCATTCAGGTTTAAATTTAAGACTTCCTTAGCACTCAATAATCCATCATCTCCTTTTGAGGGAGCTAATGCCACTACCCCTGGTATTCCTGGTTCTTCTAAGTTATCCAGTAAGCCGTGGGTAGCCAAGTGAATGATACTCGCCTTCTGCATCAGTTTTGAGACAGCCGCCTTTGAAGCTTGTTCTTTCGTCAGTACCGGAGTTTGAAGCACTTGAGCAACCTGTTCTGCTTCCTGTTGTGCTCCTGGTAAAGCCGGGAGTTGCTGTGGTGGTTCCCCAATCTTCAGTGATACATAAGGCATAATGGGATTACCCACTACTATTGCTGTTTTGGCGACATTTGCGAATGAGTTTTCGGCAGCAGATTGCTGGGATTGTAATTTCAGCTTTTGTTGATGAGTTAATTGTAGGACTTGAATCGAGGGTGCGATGGAAATGGTATGTTTTTCAATTAAGAATTGTTGGTTTTTGTCTTGCAAAGCGGCAAAGGGAACCAGAAATAGGGATTGATGGGGAATGAAGATCACATGAGCGTCGGGGTTGGTGGGTAGTTGTTTTTCAATTGGTTGAATCAGCAATTGGTACATTTGCTGCAAACAATCGTTTCCTCGACAATCAAGAGAACGGACTGTACTGGTATTGTGTTGGTCAGATGTGCTTTGAGTTGGGTTTAAACTAGAACGAGTTTTGCTGACTAAGCCTGTAATAATTTGATTTGCCACCCCACGACTTTCGGCTATAGTGGCGGCGGCGACTCGAGTATTCTCTGCCAAATTACCAATTTTCGTCCTTTTGAGATCAACTTTGTGGAATGTGATTTCTCCGGTTGGTTTAATTACCCAGATATACAAATCATCCCCAGCAAGAGAGTATTCCACCAAAGTCGCATTTTGCTGTTGGGCAATGTGTTGTATTTGCTCAATACTGAGTCCAATAGGTTTACTAGAGAGTCCGAGACGACTAGCCACCAGTTCGATCAAGGCTTGAGTGCGACCGCGTTCAGCAATCAACAGCGCATCAAGTGTGTGATTTTGTGCAACTTCCGCTTGTTGCAGCAGACGATAGGAACTCGCTTGTGTTTCAAAGATGGAGATTTTGAAAGCATCATTATTCTGCAAGTCTTTTCGGATTGATTCATCGACGGCGATCGCTCCACGGAGATAAACTTCCGCAGCTTTTGGGTTAGCAGAATCGAGATAAGTTACTCCTAGATTATTGAGAGACTGAGACTCCCCAAGTCTATCCTTTAGAGCCCTTGCTATTGCCAAACTTTGGGATTGGTAATCTATGGCTTTTTTGTAGTCTCCTAAGTAAAAGTAAGCCAGTCCTATACCATTTAAAGCATTTTCCTCTCTCGAGTGGTCTTTGATACTTTGGTATATTTTTAATGCTTGCTCATATGACCCCAATGCTGCTCGAAATTGACTTGTATCTAACCGCTTGTTCCCTTGCTCTATGAGTTTGTCTGCTTCTGCTTTGAGGGGATTATTTTCTAACTGCGCTTGTTTTGCGGCTATTATCAATTGGGCATCATTGATTTGTTGCCCAATCTTCAATGCTTGTTCAAACGAAGTTTTAGCCTTTGCTGTATCTCCTAATTTATTGGCAACTTCTCCTAAGTTGATTAATACTTTACTTATCCTAGCTCGCTCTTTGATTGCTTGTGCAATAACCAAGGCTTGTTGGTAATTACTTAACGCTTGTTGAAGGTTTCCTGTGTTTTGGTATGATTTACCTAAATTGTTAAGGGACTTTGCTTGGATAGAGCGAAGTCCCTTCCCCTGTGCAGTCGTTGCTGCAAGTTGACACGACTGTAATGCTGCCTGATCTTGATTCTTATTAAGATCTGCCCGACACAAATTTAACAGACGTACTGCTTGTGAGGTATTAGTTTCTGGGGTTTGAGCTAATACCCTCGTTATTGGCAACAATACCGACATATTAGAATTAGAAGATATTGCACTAGTCGCCAATATTGCTACTAGTGCCACAAGGTTTACTCTGTTCAATGGCATTAATTGCATTGTTTTTAGGAGATTAAAAACCTAACAGATTCTCACGGTACTTAAGGATGGGATAGTTTTATTATCGAAAATTTAGCGTTGCTGAATCAATGTGTGAATCATACAACCGCCTCAAGCTATTGCAATACGTCTGGATGTTCTTTTTTTAGCTCTATCAGCGCTCTTCGTTGCAAGCAGTATTTTGCCGCTGTTAGCCGCGCTCACGACTGCTTTAAGCAGTAGTAGTACTAGATTATCAACTACCACTCGTCATTTTCCTACTTTACCAGTTTGTCCCTCCTCACAAATATACGCTTGTATAACTCGTTATTAAAAACCATCTCAGGAAACTATTAACATCTAAAGATAGGTCTCTCGGTTGACTATTTTTATGCACCCCTATCTTTATATATAGATATAGACTTAAGGAACTTATGCAGTGTTACTGATACTGGTTATATGTCTTTTGGTATTGCTGAGTATTGAATCTAACCAAATATCAATGGCAAGAAACGTACTATTTAGTGGTTTGTCAAATTTACGACAACAAGGGGTAGATTTAAGTAGATTGAGACAGAAAAACCAAACTACATGAATTTATTTGTGCCCACCTATTTATCTCAAGGCGAACGTATCTTGATTACTCCCTTCCCGCTAGAAGAATACCGTTAAAAAACCGCCAAGACGCCAAGGAAGCCAAGAAAGAAGATTAAGGAGATAGGTAATCTTACACTCGTGTTGGGAGTAAGTCGGGTGCTTCCGTGCGATCGCTAAAGTTTTCCTACTCAGGCGATCGACTGTAGGTACCTCACGAAAGCGATTCATCCGTCGGAGCAATCAGAAAACTCTCTGCAAGCAGAATTTGGTACAGATTAACATCTTCTTCTACCAAACAAGCATGACCACTGTGGGGTAAAGTTACTACTTGAGGATGAGGGAAAATTTTAGCTAAGCGTTTAGCCTCTGCTTCTGACGGTAAAAGTCGATCACCCTTGCTACCAATAAGCAAGACAGGTTGAGTGACTTGAGAGAGTTTTTGCTCATCAATCGTAAAATCTCTTAAAAGAGATAGACGTTGTTCGGCAGTTTTTTTCGGTGCTGAACTTACTCCTTCTAACAAAGCTTGTCTATCTGTAGGTGTCAGTCGATTTAAATGAGCAAGGAAAGGCACAGCTATAAAGGAGGAAATTTTATAAAAAAAGTTTGGTGTCCACGGAAACAAAATTGAACCCAAATTGAGCCAAGGTACCCGATGGAATGAAGACGCCGAATTGATTAAAATCACTCGATCAAATAGTTGCGGAAATTTCATTAACACGAGCAGTGCTATACAACCACCGAAGGATTCGCCACATAAATAAATAGATGATCGAGGGATCTTTTCTAATTCTGCTTGAGTTAAAGCTATGACGTTATCTACCAAGTGATCCCAACTCGTCAGATCATCAGCTGGAATCACAAAGCAGCGCACATCAAAAGCTGCTTCTAAACCTACTGTTTGAATTTTTATCAAGTCTGCGGCAGTCTCATCCATTCCCGGTAGAAATATAAACAGGGGATAGGTGGGATTGGATGCTAGAGGTGTTATAAAATAAGGATCGCTGAGAGTAGACATCTCTGATAATTAGATGTTAGCAACAAATTTATAAGTACGTGAGTGGAAATAAACATAATTATGTTACGAATTGTACACATAGCTAA
>JAQYWP010000705.1 GCA_029379285.1 Rhizonema sp. PD38 | reverse complement strand
CTTTTATTATAAATCAAATTACAGGTTTGATTTCTCGGGGACATGACGTTGATATTTACGGTTACCAACCGAATGAAATATCTAAAATGCATTTAGATGTAGAAAAATATCAAATACTTGCTCGCACTCACTATGTACCCACAATTCCTAAAAATTACTTTTGGCGCTTTCTCAAAGGTGTAATTTTAATGTTTGCCAACTTTTATAAAGCTCCTTTCGTATTACTGCGAAGTCTCAACTTTTTTAAATATGGCAGGCAAGCGGCTTCTTTAAACTTACTGTACGGAACCATACCATTGCTCAAGTCTCAACCCTACGATATCATCCACTGTCAGTTTGGGATGTACGGTAATGCAGGTATGATTTTTCGAGAGATTGGTGCTATCAAAGGAAAGTTAATAACTTCATTTCGAGGTTACGATATTAGTCTGTATATTAAACAGTATGGAAAACACCTATACGACAAATTATTTAGTAGAGGAGATTTTTTTATTGCTAACTGTAACTTTTTTAGACAACGAGCGATCGCTCTTGGTTGTGATGAACAAAAAATTATTGTACATGTTTCGGGAATAGATTGCGAGCGATTTCGCTATAAAGTACGCCATCTCGATCCTCACAGCATAATCCGCATTACTACTACAGGTCGTCTGATTGAAAAAAAAGGTATAGAATACGGCATCCGTGCTGTGGCAAAGCTAGCATTACTCTACCCAAATATTGAGTATCATATTGTAGGCGATGGACATTTGAAAGAAGAATTACAGCAACTCATTCAGGAATTAAACATTTCTGATAAAGTTAAGCTACTTGGTAGTAAAAACCAACAGGAAATTATTGAAATTCTCGACAACTCACATATTTTTATTGCTCCTTGCGTGACAGGTTTTGACGGAAATCAAGATGCCCCAGTCAATACATTAAAAGAAGCGATGGCGATGGGTTTGCCCGTCATCAGCACTTTTCACGGTGGTATTCCCGAATTAGTGGAAGATGGTATTTCTGGTTTTCTTGTCCCAGAGAGAGATGTAGATGCTTTAACCCAGAAGTTGAGTTCCCTCATCAAACATCCAGAATGGGAAAAAATGGGTAGAGCAGGGCGTGCTTATGTAGAAGCACATTACGAGATCAACAAACTAAATGATGAGTTAGTGGAAATTTATCAGCAAGTCGCTTCGGAGTTCACAGGTTTTGGAGAATGGAGGTAGAAATTTATCTGTAGCGGCACAGGAGTTTATACTTTCCTCATATTCGCATACTACCAAATATTGAATAATTAACACTTGACACCTATTTTATGAATTCTGTTGAAATGACTCCGCAAGTTACGATTGTTGTTGTCCCACGGGAACGTTTTAGCTACACCCGTGAATCCCTTGAAAGTATATACGAACATGAGTCGTATCCTTTTAAATTAATCTACGTAGATGGTGGTTCGCCATCACATATTAAAAATTATCTGGCAAATAAAGCTATTGAAAAGCAATTTCAACTCATTCGTACTGATGATTACCTATCTCCAAATTACGCTAGAAACATCGGTTTGTGTCAAACGAACAGCAAGTATGTCGTTTTCATTGATAACGACGTAGTTGTTACTCCAGATTGGTTGAAATCATTGGTAGAATGCGCTGAGGATACTGGTGCTACTATTGTTAGTCCGTTGATTTGCCAAGGTACACCCCTACATGAAGAAGTTCACTGTGCAGGTGGAGAATGTGGGGTTTTAGTTGAATCACCTGTAAGGCCGACACCGCAAGGTTTTGATGAACAATCAAACGCACAGGATATGACAGTGAGACGGCGGATAATTGAGAAAATTTATAAACAAGGGCAGCGAGTTGTAGATGTGCAATCGCAACTGCAACGACAAAAAACAGGGTTAGCTGAGTTCCACTGCATGATAGTACGTACAGAGATATTTCAGCAAATTGGTTTTCTTGATGAAGCATTGCTAAACACAAAAGAACACGTAGATTTGTGCATGTTGATAGCTGCGGTAGGCGGTACAATCTATCTAGAACCTAAATCTCTCGTAACTTATGTAACCGGAACACCTCTGAAATGGACAGACATCCATTACTATATGCTGCGATGGAGCGATGCATGGGAACGAGCAAGCCTCGAGCATTTACGTCAAAAGTGGAACCTGACTGAGGATGAGTACTTTAAAAACAAGTACAAAAAGTTGGGATGGCGACGAAACATGACAATTATTCATCCCCTTACCCGTAACTTATTCTTAGGAAAACTTGCCTCTCGGGTGGCAGGAAAAATCCTGCGTCTTATAGATAAGCAGCTAAACCGCTATCTGACAACCATCTATGCCAACAGACATTTACAAATTAGAGAAAATCTCACCCCAACACAACTGGAAAAATCTGCGCTCGCCGCATCATCAAAGTAGAGTGTTTTTCTCTATACCCTGCATTTTGCTCCGCGAAAACCAGGTTTTTATCGATGACTGTCACTGTTAACGGTTAATATAGCAGTCCTAAATCATGGGTGAGAATCTCTCTTGTATTCACAAGTCATTTAGGATAAAAGTTTTGAAGCCAAAAAATAATTCAAACTCCCGTCTCCCTGAAGTAATTTATACACCTGAAAGTAAACTCAGGCATCCTGTTCAATTATTTAAACAGATGTGGCGAGACTTGCTAGCTTCTCGCGAACTAGCCATGACACTTATGTTACGGGATCTCAGCGCTCAGTACCGTCAATCAATTTTGGGAATATTCTGGGCTTTTTTACCGCCCATTGTCATGGCGACTGGATTTACACTTGCCAAAAATGGCAATATGATTCATTTCGGGGTAACAGACTTACCTTATCCGGCTTACATCATGTTTAACACAGCGCTTTGGCAGACTTTTGTCGAAGCATTAAATGGCCCAGTGCAAGCAGTGACGCTTGCAAAACCTATGCTTGCGAGAGTCAACTTTCCCCGAGAAGCGCTAATTTTAGCTAAGTTAGGCGAAGTCTTTTTTAACTTTGCGATCAAGCTGATTTTAATAGTAGCGTTGTTTATCTGGTTTCGTGTCTCTGTGAGTTGGACAGTAATTTTAGTGCCAGTAGCAGTGATTCACTTAGTGTTACTGGGCACATTAATCGGCGTTTTATTAGCTCCTATAGGGATGTTATATCAAGATGTTCCTAGAGGGCTAACTTTATTTACAGGGTTTTGGCTGTTCCTAACTCCTGTCGTTTATCCACTACCTGCTCACGGGACTTTTAGCTTTTTAGTCAAGCTGAACCCTGTGACTCCTCTATTAATCACAATCAAAGAATTAGCAACAACAGGAGTTGTCTCAGAGCCTGGGCGATTTTGGATAGTTAGTGTCATGACTCTAGTTGGCTTATTGCTTACCTGGATTGCATTCCGTCTTGCTATGCCTTTTGTTGTTGAAAGAGTGAGTTCGTAATTGTGGTAATATGCTTGCTTACATTTTTTTGAAGACAGTCATTTATTTTTTGTTCTTATGGTTTTTCTAACCAATGATAGATGACAAATAAAAATATATAAGGTTTATAAATGAGTAGTTTATTTTAATATGTAACACTTGATGAATCATTTGAAAGTAAAAGAAATTTTTGTTCCACCTGAAGAAACTGAAGTCCTTGTCTCAGTTAACAATGTTTCTAAAAAATTTTGTAGAGACTTAAAAAAATCTTTGTTATACGGTGTTCAAGATATTGGTACAGAACTCATAGGGGGCGATCGCAAAAGCAATACTCTGCGTCCAAAAGAGTTTTGGGCGCTCAAGGATATCAACTTTCAACTAAGGCGGGGAGAAGCCTTAGGGTTAGTAGGATCTAATGGAGCCGGAAAAAGTACACTGCTACGCCTAATTAGTGGTTTGATTAAACCTGATACTGGAAGCGTTATGGTTAGGGGTAGGGTGGCTCCATTAATTGCATTGGGAGCCGGGTTTAATCCCATCCTCACCGGACGAGAAAATATTTATGCCAACATGTCAATTCTCGGTTTATCCAAGAAAGAAATTGACAACAGAATTCAAGATACAATCGATTTTGCTGGAATTGCCGATGCTCTTGATGCACCCGTGCAAACTTACAGTTCTGGCATGGCGGCTCGATTAGGATTTGCTTGTGCAGCTTTTATAGAACCAGATATTTTACTTATCGATGAAGTGTTGGCTGTTGGAGATATAAATTTTCGATTAAAATGCTATCAGAGATTAGCAAAATTGCGAGAACAGGGCACAGCTTTTATCTTAGTTTCTCATAATCCACACGTCGTATTAAATGTATGTGAATTTTCTATTTATCTAGCAAAAGGTAATTTGAGAAAAGCTGGAACCACAGAAGAAGTTATTCATAAATATGAAGAAGATATCTCTTTCGGGGAAACAGAAACACCTACGGGAGTCATGCATTTACCAGCAAAACAGAAGACTGAAAGTTTAGGTGTCGATATTGTTTCCCTTTGTTTTAAAGATGAGCTAGGAAATGTACTTGCAGCCCCTTCTTGCGGTGAAGCTGCTTATTTTTGCGTGGAATGTAAAGCTGATAAGAAGATTGATCATGCGAATTTAGGTGTATTGATTACGGCTTTATCCGGACAATACGAGCGGGTTTTGTATATAAGTTCTACAAGTGACAATGAACCATTAAAGATATTTCCTGGTAAAGTTGAAATCCAGATGCAAATGCCTTACTGTTGTTTGTTGCCTGGTGTATACAGCGCTAAGATATATATAAAAGAGGGTGTATGTTCCTTTGATATTGTTGAATCTTTTAGATTTGCAGTTAAATCTAGCAAAATTATTAGTCAATCTTTGTTTTATCAACCCCGAAAATGGAAAGTGATTAGTCAGGATATTTAAAGAATTTGTATACCACTCATTTTTTACTCAGAAATAACACAAAATACAGTTATCATAATTTAGAACAAAGTTATGCTTTACAGGACTTACGCAAAATCTACTCATTCTTGGTATTCTTGGCGTCTTGGCGTCTAAAGCCCTTCGGGCATGGCTTCGCTAAGGCGGTTCAATAAATTA
>JAQYWP010000704.1 GCA_029379285.1 Rhizonema sp. PD38 | reverse complement strand
CTTAAAAAGAGACAACAACGAGCAAAAACCAGTACAGCTATTAGTCCTATCTGCTAAAACGAGTTCCGCCCTAGAAGCAGCAACCAACAATCTCACCGAACATTTGAAGCAACATCCTGAATTAGATTTAGCTGATGTTGCCTATACCTTAAGTGTGGGGCGTCAGGCTTTTGAGCATCGGCGTATTCTAATTTGTCAAGACGCAAAATTGCCCGTTTCTACACAAGAGATTTTAACAGGTGATACAAAATTCTCACACCCTTCAGTCATCTTAATGTTTTCCGGTCAGGGTTCTCAATATGTAAACATGGCAAGGGAAATATATCAGACTGAACCAATCTTTACTGAACAAATCGATTACTGTGCAAAATTACTGCAACCAGAATTAGGACTAGATTTGCGCGACATTCTTTACCCCAGTCCCGAGCAAACTGAGGAAGCAACAAAGCAACTACAGCAGACGGCAATTACTCAACCAGCTCTCTTTACCATTGAGTACGCTTTAGCTAAATTATGGGAATCTTGGGGAATCCAGCCGCAAGGATTTATTGGTCATAGTATCGGTGAATACGTCGCCGCCTGTTTAGCTAGTGTTTTTTCCCTCTCAGATGCACTGTCCTTGGTGGCTGCACGTGGACGGATGATGCAGCAAATGCCCCCTGGAGCAATGCTCTCATTGCCTCTCGCTAGAGAAGCAGTAGAGCCTCTATTGGGAACGGAACTCTCCTTTGCGGCGATTAATGAGCCATCCCGATGTGTGGTTTCTGGTCCGAAGGAGGCAGTAACTGCCCTGCAAAATCACTTGGTTGCTCAGGGGATTGAGTGTGTGCGCTTGCGAACCTCCCATGCTTTTCATTCCCAGATGATGGACCCTATTTTGGAGCCATTCGCCCAACTGGTGCAAAAAGTGAGATTGCATTCCCCACGAGTACCGTATATCTCTAATATTACAGGGACGTGGATTACAGCTTCCCAGGCAACCGATCCCCATTACTGGAGTCAGCACTTGCGCTTACCAGTGCAATTTGCGCTCGGCATTGAGCAGATCTTGAAAAAACCCGATCATATTCTGCTGGAAGCGGGACCTGGACGAACCTTGAGTACCCTCGCCTTGCACCATCCTAGTAAAGAAGCTAACCAGATTGTACTGACATCACTGCGCCATCCCCAAGAAAGCTGCTCAGATATGGCTTTCTTGCTAACCTCCTTAGGACGGATTTGGCTAGCTGGAGTGAAGGTGAATTGGTCTGGTTTTTACGCTCAACAGCAGCGTTATCGAGTTCCATTGCCGACGTATCCCTTTGAACGACAGCGATATTGGGTCGAAGGTAAGGAAAATTCTCCACTCTCCTCACCGACTAAAAAGCAGAATATTGCTGATTGGTTTTATGTTCCATCTTGGAAGCAATCTCCACTGTCGATGAGTCAGTTAGGTCAGCAACCTGCTAGTGTACTGCTATTTGTTGATGAGTGTGGTTTGGGTGAACATTTAGCGCAACAACTGCAACAACAGTCGATTAGAGTGATTCAGGTTCAGCCAGGTCAATCATTTGCAATAGTGGAGGAGAACTTGTATGTTCTCAATCCGCAGCGACCTGAAGACTACTTGACATTACTCAACCAACTCACACTTAGAGGAGGAGTTCCCAAAACAATCCTCCACTGCTGGAGTCTTACGGAACAACCAACTGTTGGATTAGAACTGGCTGAAGTCGAAAACTCCTTGGAACGTGGCTTTTACAGTCTGCTATTTCTTGCTCAGGCTTTTGGCAAACAGCATTTGACTGATGAATATCAACTTTTAGTGCTTTCTAACAATATGCAGGAGGTAACTGGTGATGAGAAGCTGTATCCTCAACAGTCAACCCTCATTGGACCAGTGAAGGTTATTCCCCTCGAGTACCCCAATTTGTACTGTCGTAGTATTGATATTATACTGTACCAACCGGGAACCCCACAAGCGCAACGGCTGATGAATCAACTTCTGTCAGAGTTAACCGCTATCGGCACTTCTAATGTGGTTGCTTATCGAGGACAGCATCGCTGGGTGCAAACCTTTGAACCCGTCCACTTAGAACAGAGCGATCGCAGCATATCTCGACTCAAGCAAAAGGGAGTCTATTTGATTACGGGGGGACTAGGAGGCATTGGACTGACTTTAGCACACTATCTGGCTTCTATAGTGCAAGCCACGTTGATTTTGACAGGACGTTCTGAGCTACCCGCCCGTGAAACGTGGGAGCATTGGCTCTTAAATCACGATGAGCAAAATCGAATTAGTCGCCAAATCAGATCTGTGCAAGAGTTGGAAAAACTAGGAGCACAAGTGTTTGTTGTCACAGCAGACGTTGCCAGCTCGCTACACCGATCAAGAGGATATCATCATCGGTTCCCCCATAGCGAATCGACAAAGCTCTGAGTTAAAGTCACTTATTGGCTTTTTTGTCAATACCATAGTACTAAGAGTAGACTTATCGTGCAACCCCACATTTGAGGAACTTTTGGGTCGGGTGCGGCGGATGACGCTTGAGGCTTATGAACACCAGGAAGTGCCTTTTGAGAAGGTGGTCGAGGCGTTGCGACCTGAGCGATATTTGAACTATAGTCCCCTATTTCAGGTAATGTTCGATTGGCAAAATGCCCTGACTGCCCAATGGGAACTTCCTGATCTTGCGATCGCTCACATACCAACAACACCTGTCGTCGGCAAGTTTGACCTTAGTCTGACGATTGAAGAGACAGAAACGATGCTAGAAGGGCGATGGGAATATAACAGCCATCAATTTGAAAATGAGGCTATTGCTCGCATGTCTGAACAGTTTCAAACACTGCTTCAAGGTATTGTGTGCGATCGCTCTCGACCAGTGAGAGAATTACCTTTATTGACAGCAAGCACTCATCAGTTACTGGCGGCATGGAATTCGACACAGACTGACTATCCTAGCGCTAAATGTATCCACCACTTGTTTGAAGAGCAAGTGCAAAAAACCCCAGATGCTGTAGCAGTGCAGATGGAAGATGAACAAATTACTTATCAGGAATTGAACAAACGTGCGTCACAGCTAGCCCATCACTTGCAAACTCTGGGAGTGAAACCAGAAGTACTGGTGGGCATCTGCGTGGAACGATCTATCCATATGGTAATTGGATTGCTGGGGATTCTGAAAGCTGGTGGCGCTTACGTCCCCTTAGATACGCAATTACCCTTAGAGAGATTAGCTTATATATTAGAAGATACCCAGGTGCCGATACTGCTGACACAACAGAAATTGGTGTCAAATCTGCCAGAGCATGAGATACACTTAATATGCATAGATACAGATTGGCAGGTAATTGGCAATCTGAGTAGCGAAAATCCAGTGAGTGGAGCAGAAGCTGATAACTTGGCTTATGTTATTTACACCTCTGGATCTACTGGCTCGCCAAAGGGGGTAGAGATCGCCCATCAATCTTTGGTAAATTTCACATCAATGGCGGTTCAGGAATATGATATCAACGAGCAAGACCGCATCCTTCAGTTTGCCTCAATAAGTTTTGATACCGCAGCAGAAGAAATCTATCCCTGTTTAAAGGCTGGTGGAACTTTGGTGCTGCGAACAGACGAGATGTTAAGTTTTAGCAATCAATTTTGGCAACAGTGCCGAGATTGGCAGTTAACCGTGTTGGACTTACCGACCGCCTATTGGCATTATTTGACATCTTTATTGACAGCATCAGATAAGAGAATTCCTGAAACCCTGAGACTTGTGATTATTGGGGGAGAGCGGGCGCGACCAGAGAATGTGAGAAAATGGCTTCAAAGTCTGGCTTTCCTACCAAACCCGCCAAAGCTATTAAACACTTACGGTCCTACAGAAGCAACGGTCGTCACCACCCTCTACCAGTTGCCAGAATCAACATCGTCAGATACATTAGACGAAGTGCCAATTGGGCGACCGATGGGAAATTCTCAGGTGTACGTGCTAGACCAATATTTGCAATCAGTTCCTATTGGGGTGCCAGGAGAATTGCATATCGGCGGCACTGGTGTTGCTCGAGGCTACCTCAACCGTCCTGACTTAACCAAAGAAAAATTTATCCCCAATCCCAATGGATACTCAAAACTTTACAAAACTGGAGACTTAGTTCGTTATCGACCTGATGGAAACCTAGAATTTCTCGGTCGGATTGACAATCAGGTGAAAATTCGGGGCTTTCGCATTGAGTTGGGAGAAATCGAAGCGGCGATCGCCCTTCACCCCAAAGTGCAAGCGACGGCTGTCATTGCCCAAGAAGATAAGTTAGGCAACAAGAGCCTTATAGCTTACATTGTTTTTGCGGACAATTTGGCAACGAGCAGCGAACTGCGTCGCTTTCTCCAGCAGAAGTTACCAGACTACATGATACCTACGGCATGGGTTAAACTAGATAGCATACCCTTGACCAATAATGGCAAGGTAGATTATAGGGCGCTAAGAGTACCAGAGCAGGAGATAAGTCGGGAAGTCTGTTTTGCTCCTCCCCGTGACGAATTTGAACAACAACTAACACAAATTTGGTCAGAGGTGCTAGATGTTCATCCAGTTGGTATCCTAGACAATTTTTTTGAATTGGGTGGTCATTCGCTATTAGCCTTCTCCCTAATGGCTAGGATTCAGCAGCAATTTGGGAAAACTTTACCATTAACAAGCATCTTCCAAGCAGCTACAATCGAACAATTTGCGGCAATTCTCCGACAAAAAGCTGATTCCTACACTTGGTCGCCTCTAGTGAAAATTCAGCCAAATGGGTCTAAGCCTCCCTTGTTTCTGATCCATCCTGGTGGGGCGAGTCTCCTGGCATACGAAGATTTAATTAGTTGTATGGACATTCTCCAACCACTTTATGGAGTAGACGCTCTTGGCTTTGAGGAAGGACAAAAGCCACAGGATCAGGTTGAAGAAATGGCAAGAAACTACATCGAAGCAATACAAACCGTTCAGCCTGATGGTCCCTATCTGCTGGCAGGTTGGTGCTTTGGCGGGCTAGTGGCGTTTGAGATGGCTCAAAGGC
>JAQYWP010000703.1 GCA_029379285.1 Rhizonema sp. PD38 | reverse complement strand
AAGACTGGTCGCAAGGTCACAGATGAATTTAAGCAGATGATGGAGATTGTATTTGACGATTATTTGCCGCAATGGAATTATACAGCAGTGCCGCAGATCCCATAATTATGGATCTTATTTAATCTTCATTCCTAAATTAATCCCTATCTTGCTCTTTCTGACTTTTTCAGCAGACCCTAGCTACATTTTTAGATGCGCTTACCCTGCTTTCTAACATAGG
The DNA here is from genome assembly GCA_029379285.1 of Rhizonema sp. PD38. Lineage (GTDB taxonomy): Bacteria > Cyanobacteriota > Cyanobacteriia > Cyanobacteriales > Nostocaceae > Rhizonema. Next base: position 4,812 of record JAQYWP010000703.1, on the reverse strand, counting down.
AATATTAAAAATATCTAACCAAGGCTGGATTAAATTAAAAAATAAGTAGGGTTGAATAATCAAGTGTAAGTTATCTAAAGTTGACTTCCATCCCAGTGTAAAATCTCACCACTGATGCCGACTATACACTTCAGGTTCTTTATCAGATACTGGAGGAAGATTTTTAGTTTCTTTTTGAGTTCAAGGGTACACTAGGTTTATATGATACATCAACTGCATGCCGACCTCTGGCACCGATTGATTCACAGCTGGTAATTGCCAACTGAGTTCAATAACTACTCCCTTTCCGCCAGAAGAATACCGATTAAAAACCGCCTTAGCGTTCGCGCAGCGTCTCGAAGAGAAGACATGCCTGAAGGGCTTTAGACGCCAAGGGCGCAGAGAAATAAAATAGGTAATCATACACCGGGAAGGGAGTAAAAAGTTTAACAACGCCCATGCACATCAATCTGAGCGGGATTTGTAACGCCCCTACTGTTAATAGGGGCGGTTTGAACATTCTATCGGATATACTCAGTACTCAGATGTTATATGCATTAAACCCAAGGGCTCAACTAAGTAAGTCGGTACAAATAAAGCTAACTAGTCAAGGCTGTCCAAAGTCCGTTGTCATTGGAAGCCACTGCGTTGCAACACCAGAAGTCGCTGCGGAGGGAGGATCTCCCCCGAGTCAAGCACGTGGCGGTCTTTAGTACGAGTTTTTGAATTGTTTACAAGTCTTAACATAGTTATATTTATTTTCGCCCACCTGTTTAACTCTCAGATAAATTCACGCGGATCTGTCACATATCCAGTGAGTGCAGAAGCAGCAGCAGTGTAGGGAGAAGCGAGATAAATTCCTGCTTCTTTATTACCCATGCGTCCGGGGAAGTTGCGGTTTGTGGTGGAAACACAAATTTCTGGTTCATTCAGCCGTCCAAAGGTATCTTTAGGACCACCAAGACAAGCGGCGCAGGAGGGTGCGGCAGGTTCAATGCAACCTGCATTTAAGAAAATTTCCGAAAGAGTTTGCCCAGAATACTTGACTTTAAACAGGTCTTCGTAAACTTTTTGAGTCGCGGGTACTAAGTAGGTAGGCACCTTCACCTTCCGACCTTTGAGAACTTCAGCTGCATTGAGAAAGTCAGTGGTTTTACCGCCCGTACAAGAACCAATATAAACCCGGTCTATCTTGACATCTTTGCATTCTCGTGCTAGCGCCCGGTTATCAGGTGAATGCGGTTGAGCGACGACTGGTTCTAGTTGAGAAACATCATAGCGGTGATCGCGGCAGTTGGCATCAGAGTCTGTGTAAACAGCTTCAAACGGCTTATTAGTACGCGATCGCACGTACTCAAACGTCGTTTCATCTGGTGCAATGACGCCATTTTTCCCACCAGCTTCTATCACCATGTTGCACAAAGTCATCCGTTCTTCCATCGTCATCCGTTGAACGGCCTCGCCTGCAAACTCCATTGTTTGGTAAGTTGCTCCTGCAACGCCAATATCCCCAATAATTTGTAAAATCAAATCTTTTGCTGAGAGGTAAGAAGGCATTTCACCATCTAAAATGAAGCGCAAGGTGGGTGGAACTTTAATTAACAGCTTGCCAGTACCCATAATGAAACCAGCGTCAGTGTTACCTATCCCAGTCGCAAACTCACCAAAAGCACCAGCATTGCATGTGTGAGAGTCTGTGCCAAATAAAACTTCTCCCGGACGGGTGTGACCTTCTTGGGCAAGGGCAATGTGGCAAACCCCTTTATAGTCTGGATTAGCTTTAAAATTTGCTTTGTCAATGATATCGTAGAAATATTTAATACCTTGATCTTTAGCAAATTCACGTAAAATATCAACGTTACGGTTGGCACGTTCATCTGCTGTGAAAATGTAATGGTCGGGAATCAATACAATTTTTTCAGGGTCCCAAACTTTAGCATCAGCACCAAATTCGCGTTGGAAAACGCCAATAGTTCCTGGACCGCAGACATCATGAGTCATTAGTACATCAACATTTACCCAGATATTTTCTCCTGGTTCGACCATTGACCGACCAGAAGCTTTTGCCAAAATTTTTTCTGTAAGGGTCATGCCCATAGCGATCGCATTCCTCTGTTATAATAAGCGCTAAAATCCCCTGATTTCTACTCAGGAATTTTTAGCGCTGAACACTGCATCTGATTGATTACCTTTACAGTGCATCGGTGTACTATATTATATCGTATATAAATGGCAAGAACGCAGTCAGCATGAGTACCTCAAGTGCTGGAAAGCTCTCATGCATAGGTGAAGTCAATTGTCAATGAAGAGAGACACTTAAGCACCTAAACAAAAAATGTATGATTAAATATTTTATTCTTCATCGACAAACAGAGATTCTAAATCTCGATAACCACTGGCAGCACGAGTAACACTAATTCCGTCTTCTCTGGGATAGTAAAAGATAATGTAATCATCCACAACAAACCCACGCAAATTTGGTACAAGTCTTCCATAACTTTTACCCATCTTGGGAAAACTTGCTACTAATTTACACTTCAGACGAATGTCATCAAAAAGCTTACTAGCTGCTTTTGGGTTACTGCGGGTAATATATTCACAAATTTCATTTAAATCTTGAATTGCGCTATCTGAGAATGAATAATTACTCATTCCGAGGACTCCTCAACAATTTGACGAATTTTCTCTTGTAATCTTGCAAATACAACTTCGCCATCAGTTACTTGTCCCTTAGCAATTTGTTCAGTTCCCACAGCAATTTTTTTTCGTAATTCTTCAATTCGCTGTTCTCTTTCTTGTAGCAGCTTAAAGGCTTCATTTATGACATCATCTGCACTAGCGAATCTACCACTTGCAAGCTGTGCTTGAATAAATTGCTTTAGTTCTGGTTTAATTTGAATATACATATTTTCTAAATCTAAATAATGAGCTATCTCGGCATACACCCTTACTACCTTCCAGGCTAACTGATTCCCTATCGTTCCACACCTATACAAAAGAGAACGGGAGTGTCCACTCTAATGTGCGTCGCCAAGAGAGGGGAGTATGTGTGCCCTTGGATTTACATTCTAATATTATCTCCAACCGGCCCGCACAGGAGTAGGGATTAGGGGATATGGAGAATAATCACTCTCAATGGCTAATCGAAGAGTGCTAATTCTGCTAAACCCAAATAACGAATCCCTTCTGGACTAATTTCAAAGCGGCAGGGTAGAACTTCTAAACCAAGGGCGATCGCAGACCTTAACAGCTTACCATATACAGGGTCAGTACTATCACCAGGGGCAAATTCAATACAATCACCCCGATTAATTAAGTAAAGCATCACCGCACGACTTTGGGGTAAAAGCGCTATCAATTCTCGCAAATGCTTTTGTCCCCTTGTCGTCTCAGTATCGGGAAAAAGTGCTAATTTCCCATGCGCCCAAGTTGTATTTTTGATTTCGAGATAAATATTGCTACTATTTTCAGTTAAGTGAGATAATAAAAAATCTACGCGACTTTTTTTATCTTGTCCATAGGGAACCTCTGTGCGAATTTGACTGTAGTTCCCCAATTCTGTAAAAAGATTTTTTTCCAAAGCTAACTTAATGATCCGATTAGATAAAATAGTATTAATACCTACCCAAGTTGGTTCATTATCATGCACTTGAATCAGTTCCCAAGTGTAGGGTAGTTTGCGACTGGGATTATCACTTAAAGAAAGCTGTACCATACTACCAGGAGTGGAAACCCCTGTCATTGGTCCTGTATTCGGACAATGTGCTGTGACTATCTCCCCAGTAATAAGTTCAACATCAGCAAAAAATCGTTTGTAACGTCTAATGAGGATACCTGGATACAACGGTGGGTAGCGGTAAAGGTAGTCAATCATTGGCAAATTTTTTCTTTTTTGTTCATACCAAACGTTCAAACATAGTATATGGGTTGTAGAGACGCTTCAGGCAGCGCGTCTCTACATTTAGCTGGGAGGAGGTAATACCATGACGCTTGATGTGTCTAATATCAATAGTCTCTGGGGTTCTTTGATTGTTGAAGAGTTGATTAGAAATGGAGTTGATTACTTTGTTATTTCTCCGGGTTCTCGTTCCACGCCTTTGACAGCAGCAGTAGCCCGTAATTCTCAAGCGAGAAAAGTTGTTTGTTTTGACGAACGTGGTGCAGCGTTTCATGCGATTGGGTATGCGCGTGCGACAAGGAATCCTGTAGTCCTCATCTCTACCTCTGGAACAGCAGCAGCCAACTACTATCCTGCTGTGATCGAAGCTTTTACTGATGGAGTGCCGATGATGGTTTTATCTGGCGATCGCCCTCCAGAACTAAGGCAAACAGGTGCTAATCAAACTATTCAACAATTTAATCTTTATGGTCACTATGTGAAATGGCAATTCGAGCTGCCATGCCCTGACGAAAAAATTTCTCCTCAAATGGTGTTAACAACTATCGATCAAGCAGTTTACCAAACCCGAAAATTACCCAGTGGACCCGTACATCTTAATTGTACGTTCCGGGAGCCCCTAGCTCCTACCAATGCATATATTCCCGAAATATACTTGGCTTCTTTAACTCGGTGGCAAGAGAAGCAAAAACCATATACCCAATATACGCCTTCGCAAGTCCTACCTAACGAAGTCAGTATCAACCAATTAGCAGAAATTATCAGTCAAACGAAATGGGGGGTTCTGGCTGTTGGTCAATTAAAATCTCATGCTGATATCCAAGCGGTGTCAGAATTAGCTAAAAAGCTGCAATGGCCAGTATTTACAGATATTCAATCAGGAATGCGTTGGGAAAGTTCCTTAACAAATATAATTCACTATTTCGACCCTATTC
>JAQYWP010000702.1 GCA_029379285.1 Rhizonema sp. PD38 | reverse complement strand
CCTGTAGGCACGATAGACCAACGAGTTATCACTCTCATAAAGTAGTTCCCTTGCTTGGTAGCCCAAAATATCCATAGCTAAGTCCGAGCAATTGTAAGATTTTACTCCAGTCCGTAAAAACGAGCTGGATTATCCCATAGTAGCTTTTGCACGGTTTTTTTGGATAGTCGCTCCTGAAGCGCCACAGTTTTCTCACTCATGCTGAGATCGTGATCCACATGGGGATAGTCGGAACCAAAGAGCAAGTTATCTAAGCCAATGTACTGAATGATCTGCTCAAGATAAGGTTCCTCTGGCTCGATAGCGACAAAGCATTGGCGACGGAAATATTCTGAAGGCTTCATCTTCACATTATCTGCCACTTCCCACGCTAGCTGTTTATACTCTTCATCCAACCGCCACAGCCAATAGGGTAGCCAGCCACAGCCAGCCTCAAGGAAACCAACTCTCAGCTTGGGGTGGCGCTCAAGTACTCCTCCTTCAATCAGCGCTAAGAGTGCCATCATCTGCTCCATTGGGTGCGAACAAGCATGTATGGCAAAATGGGTATTGAATCGATCTGTTCCAGTGGTTGGCAAGCGACAATAAGTACCTTCATGGATACTGACGGCAATTTTTAGGCGTTCACACTCAGTCCAAAATGGCTCATAGGATGGGTCACTCAGCAATCGCCCTTTAACAGGGTTGGGTGGTAACACAACTGCTTTCCAACCAAACTCCGCGACTCGATGCAGTTCTGAGACCATCTTTTCAGGAGCATGAATATTAATTGCTCCCACTCCTCTCAAAATCTGGGGATCATAGCTACAAAAGTCTCGTAACCAATTGTTGTAGGCGCGGATAAATGCTCCGGCTAGTATGGGAGACATTGAGTCAATAGCAAAGAGCCATAACCCGGTACCGGGATATAGAAACGATATATCAATTCCCATCTGCTTTATCCCCCTAACCTGGGATTCTGCATCGAAGCGACTAAGCGTAGACATAGGATGGGACCGCTTAACGTGTGTGGCTACTTTGCTACGGTACTCAGCAGATAGCTTATAAAAAATCTCCTCGCCTCCGACTTTTAGGTCTGCTGATGGTGCGTGGTTTTTAAAAGCAGGTTCGAGGTACTTTTCCCACATATCATGGGGTTCGAGTACGTGCGAATCTGCATCAATAATTTGATATCCTTTAAGCATAGCTTTTCCTTTACTTACTCCCCAATTGCATATTACATCCACATGGGAAAAGGATTAAGTTGGTTTTCTTTCAATGGCTCTTTCAACCAACCCAATTTAACGGGAACATCATAAAGCCTTCCAGAATCTAACCTTTTCCAGAAGTGACGCATTCCTGGAACGAGAACCTTCACCACCTTTAGTCCGATATCGAGACGTGTCTGATCCAAAACCAGCATTTCCATGCCATTTTTTTCTACTATCTGCTTGCAGAGCATGACATCTTCAAGCAGATTATCACTCCAAATTTGGGGATAATCAGAATACACTTTTGACACAACGCTTTCATCGGGAACCAGATAAGGTTGATTTTCCTGCGTAGCAGTTTTCCACCAATCGAGGGCTAATGGATCGGCGGATGAAGGATATTGGGTGTTGCCATCAGTATCAGCTGATAAAACTGTAGGCAATGACTGGTTTGTCTCTGTTAGCGCTCTCAAAATAGCAATTTTCGGGTCAAAATGGGCACCAAAGCCATATATAATGTCTTCTACCTCTCGATCTGTTCGTCTACTAATAGCGGCAAAAGTTGGTATATTTAAATCATTGGTAATATCTAAAACCCAAAGTTCACGATGGAGAGTTTGGTAATAATTCTTCAGAATTTGAAAATAAGGCTCATAGAAACTATCTAGATCTACTCTTGGTCGCTGAACACGGTTATACCACCACAAAGCTACGCAGTCCCGCTCCACTAATTCCATAAAACCTTGCAAAATTCCTTCTTCCAATGTATTACCAGCAGCACACCCATTGGATTGAGCCCAACAATCAGGCTTTGGAGGTTGGGGGTAACCGTAATAGCAGTAAGCTGTTGGCAAATATTTGAATTCTGGCTCAGTTAAAGACCAAACAGGCGTCCATTCAATGTCTCTTTCTTCATCGAAAGGTTCTGGAACCCGATAAAAAAGGCTGGGGTATTTAGCATTCCATTCCTGACGATTTTTGTATTGTTCTTGGCTGAAATTCATACAAGCATTGGGATGAATGGCAGCGTCTCCCATTTTTTGGTAACTGCCTTTGTGCCTAATTTCGTCTCCTTGAAAAACTCCAGAATATCTCTCAATTGCTTCGCAAAAACCGCTTGCCTTAGCTTGCTGTTCTGTCTTTCCTTTACCCGCACTTCTAGCGCCAACATTTTGACGTAAAGAGTCCAATGTGTCAAACATGGTGGCAAAATGATGTGTAGCAGCATAAGTATGGATCAAACCATTTGAGCTTTGGCATAGATGTCGTAATTCCCGGACAATTCCTGTAATCGGGCTAATGTGGTGTTCATATTTATTCAGTGTCTCTTCAGGAGAAACACAACGATGTCCTCCATCTGTGGTAAAAGTTTTTTGTCGGTTTCCTAAGATAATAGGCAAGGGTTTCCGATTCAACTCTGGGTTTCCACAGCAAGGACATTGGGGTCGCTTAACCACGATGTGGTTTTGGGTTTGTAGTGTTATCGTATCTTGGGTTACTAAAATTCCTTCCAACTGTTTGTTCTGTCCTTGGATAATCCATTTAGCGATTTCAGTCGCTGCCATACCCAGTGCAGTTTGCATTCCTGAAGGAAGGACACAGCGAGAGGCTGCTAAAGGCGTTGAAATACCCTTTCGTTTCTGAATAAATGCTTCCACAGGTCGGTTAGCTCGCAAACGCTGAGCAAGGCACTCCCAACAACCTGTTTTCCCTGGATAAAATATTGGTCCAATCCAAATAATTGTTCCTACTGGTTTGACCAGCATCCAAGGGCGTTGATCCTGCAAGGCTTCTTTATTAAAGGCGTCCAAACCGTTTTGAAGATAGTCATCGGTCAGAACCACCACTATGTCTCCCTCATCAGATACTTGAATATGCAGGGATTCAAGAGTGGATATAAGTTCTGAGGTAGCAACACCGAAGGTTTTGACTGCTACTTTGGTACTTTGCAATCGGTAGTTAGCCTCTTGTGGACTAACGTTCAAAGTCTCAGAAAAAACTGCTAATGCAGATGGCAGGAGATTATCACTTTCAACTATGTAGCCCTGCTGTTCCATCTGCATGAGAGCATAATAAATATTAGCATTAGCAGACATACCCTCTTGAAGAGAGGCATTTTCTGGCAAGATATGCGGGATAATTTTATCAACAATGTCGTCAACGCTGTGTTGACCATCAAGTAAAGGTGTTAACAGTTGATATAGACGACCGCTAAGCAAAAAAGAACCTCTTTCGGAGAGAAGAAATACGCTTTCTGGTTCGACAATTTCAACTTGAAAACAACTTTTAAATTGTGGTTTATTAAGCATAGCAACTTGCTTATAATGGAACAAGACTCCGCTAAAGGAGAGATAATAGCGGAGTATTTTTACATTAGGGTAGGTGTTTCCTACAACTAATTATGATGTAAAAGAAAGTTTAGCAAGCAGATAGAGGAATATACGGGGTAGTAGGATACAAAGTATTGGGGTCATTGTTGTTAATCCATTCTTCTAAATGCTCATCTTGAACTTCGGCTGGTCGTGGAGGATAAGGTAAGATATATATTGCCTCTCCCACATCTTCTGTAATAATCCCTTTGTAAGAATTCCAGTCTACAACGACCTTCATAGGACCAAAAAACCTTTCAAGATCAACACCGTACTTTTTCAAAAGCTGTTTCATCTCATCCGAATTACGTCTAATGATAACTCTCTTGATTTCCATTCCCTCTGGATCATTTGCCAGCCATGATTTTGCAATAATTTGGGAGATTTTTTTTGATTGATTCTTAAAGTCTCCATAAACCCTGCAATCACTATCCTCTGGGCTGGCGTCACTCAGGATTTCTCTATTTATTTCATTGCTCATAACTTCACATCCTTACAAGCGTTATGCATATCCTCGCATCAAGTAGTTAGATGTGTCTATGAGCGCTACATTTAATGAAACATAAAAATGCAGAATGTTACATACCGATAGAAAGATTTATAATTTACTTATTTGACATATTTCCAAAGATAAACTTTAAGGATAACTGAAAGCCAAAAGACCGGTTTCTTGAAGAAATCGGTTTTTTGAACGGCTTCTTTGATAATGTGTTGCTTCATCAAGAAGTTCATCTTCAGACGATGAACGATTCAGCATCAGTCGTAGCATAGAATCATGAATTATTGCCTTACTTTAGTGAGCCAATAATTCATCATAGACAAATCCTATGAGAAATACTTCAACATAAAGTTAAAGGAATATAGGGGTCAAGGGGGAATTTATTATCAGGATTTGTATCGTTTACCCACCTTTCTAGCTGCTCATCTGTGACCACAGCAGGTCGTGGAGGGTAAGGTAGTATATACGTGTTAGATCTATCCGATATTGCGCCTAAAGTCGTGATTTCTTTTAAAGTCCCAACAAATGTATCCCAATTCACCTCGACATTTATCGAAACGCGGAACCAATCTTCAAGATCAACACCGTGGTTTTTCAGCGAATTTTTTATTTCCTCTGAGTCACCTCTCAAGAGGATTTTGCTGAACTCTGCTCCCTCTGGATCATTTGGTAGCCATGATTTTGCGATAAGTTGGGAGAGCTTTTTATTTATTGCCTGGAACTCTTGTTTATCAATTGTGTCTAACCCTCTGGTGTTACCTAACTCTTCTGTTATTTGATTGAAAAATGTATCGAATTTATCTTGATATGTTTGAATGCTCATCACCTGATAACTCCACTGTAAACTATGTAAATTATCCCATGTTTATCTCTGAATAAAATTAACACTTATTGGCTTGCTCAATCCAGGCTTTCGCAGCTAATGTACTGGAGTTTGGACTAAAAGCTCAGGCTCAGAAAAAAGTACTTAGAGAATTAAAGA
>JAQYWP010000701.1 GCA_029379285.1 Rhizonema sp. PD38 | reverse complement strand
ATTTATTCATGGGGTTATTCTGACGAATGACTTCTGACGAATGACTCCTTCTCATACAATTCATTTCCTGACTAACCCCTGATAGCTGAATGCTTGTGTTAGCAATTATCGAAAAAATGGGTTTAAAACCCCGTCCTTCTAGGACGCGCAAAAATTAATTAAGTTAAGGGCTGGCAATGGCGCAATTTATGTGCTAGATTATAAAAGAAATTGAGAAAGCATGGCTCAGTAGCTCAGTTGGTTAGAGCACGGGACTCATAAGCCTGGGGTCGTTGGTTCAACTCCGACCTGAGCCATAAAAAAATGCAATGATGCTGAAATTTTTAGCAAAAAATTAAAGTTATAAGATTCTAAATTTTTTGTTGTAGATCTATGGAACGACTATTGCAACAAAGTACATAGTAAGCATAATCAGGATTCAAATAATAAACAAATCACAGTAAAGCTTCCGAAAGTTCTGGAGGGGCATCCCGGAGTAATGGTTAACTGATGCTGAACAGAGTAGTAGGTCGTTTAGTATTGGATTTGAAAGCTGAAATATACTCCGAGTTGGCACGTTTTGCAGTGAGCTACTGGATTGACTCCCGCCTAATATCAGAACTTATAACCGAACAGATTCTGATCGCAGGTAGGTAGGTAGTTAGTGAACTACCCACATCAGCTAACTACAAATTAGATTTAAACTTAGAAATATCAAAGTGACGGATGACCTCAGCAACAGACGAAGCTTGTGCGATCGCGCCTTTGGGTGTATGCGGAGGATTGCCATCGAAAATCTCGGAAATTGAGCCAAGACAGGCAGCAGATAAGAAGTGTTCCAATAAGGGTTGCCAATCAAAAGGCAATGGTTCATCTGTATAAAAACGTTCCCATGCGCGAATAAAAGGACCCAGCAGCCAACTCCAAACAGTACCTTGATGGTAGGCGAGATCGCGCTGTTCGGGGTTCCCTATGTATTTTCCTCTATATTCTGGGTCGCTAGGAGCGAGACTGCGAAGACCATAAGGAGTTAGCAAGCTGACACGAGCTTGCATCAGAATCTGACGCCCCTGTTGATAAGAAAACCCACAATGCTTGAGCGAAAGCGCTAAAACGGCATTGGGGCGAATCTGTGAATTGCGGCGATCGTCCGGCTCAATGTTGTCATATAAGTAGCACAGGTTTGGATTCCAGAATTTTTGCAATGAAGCTTTCACCTGTTGTGCTTGTTGAGCGTAACGCTGCGCCTGCTTTGCCAAACGTACCGAATTGTCAACTGTTTCTTGCTCGCACAAAATTTCTGCCCAGCGAGAAGCCCAACATAAAGCTGAATACCACAAGGCATTAATTTCCACTGGCTTACCATAACGGGGAGTCACAGGACGCCCTTCAATAACAACATCCATCCACGTCAGAGCTACACCACTAGCATACCAACCCACCAGCCCATCAGTCGAATCAACCTGGATATTGTAACGCGTGCCACCAATAAAAGCTTTGTAGATTTGCTGTACGATAGGATATTGTTCTGCTAAAAACTGCCAGTCTTGAGTGGCTTCCAAGTAAAGTCCTAAAGTTTCGATCCACCATAATGCAGCATCAATACTATTGTAAAAAGGTTCGCCACCGATATCGGGAAATGCATTGGGGATAAGACCTTGACAACAGTAACGTCCAAAGGTTTGCAACAGTCCTTTTGCCAAGTCAAAGCGTTGCGGAACAAGTGCCAACCCAGGTAAGGCAATTAAGGTATCACGTCCCCAGTCATTAAACCAATGATAGCCAGCAATAACTGTGGGACCATCAATAGAAGCTCGATAGACAATAAATTGGTCTGCTGCTTGTAGTAGTTTTTGCCAGAGAAGAAAGTGGGGAGATGTAGGAGTAGGCACATATAAAGAAGGTGAGTCTGGCGCATAATTGTTCGCTTGCTCCACCTGCTTCCCACTGCCCCATCTAAGAATCTCCAGAAGCCTCTCCTGCTCTGCTTCTACAACTTCTGTAAAGTGGAGAGAGGTAAGCTTCGATAGCTTTTCGGGAAAGCCGACTCTTGCTTCTAAAGTGACTGTTTCTCCGGGCTGAAGAGTGACAGTCAAATAACCAGGACTGTAAAGATCTTCGCGATCGCCCAATCCCCGGTGTGTTTCTTCTGGTAGAGCATAATTCCAGTACCAAAAGGCATCTGATTTATATTCTCCTTTTGTCCAGCGCAAGTGCCAAGGTATTCCGAAGTTTCCGGATATTACTGCTTGCAGACAGACTTGCTGTTCTCCCAACATTTGTACAAACTGCAATTCTGGAATTTGTTTCTGTTGATGGTGAAAATCCCGCTCTGCTATGAGCAATCGCAGCTTTAAAATAGCAACATCCTTACCCTCATAGCGATACTTCATGAAAATGCGATGACAAAAAGAGGAAGGAAGGAGTGGGGGACTTAGAGATGCACATAAGAGTTTTCCCCCTCTTTCTTTCTCCCACTCTCCCCCTCCTCCAAAGTGGGGCATTACTAAAAATCTTGTTAACTGCCAGTCGTCTTCACCCCAAATCCATTTTGGCACCGGGTTAATATCAAAACAGCGCAATAGTTGGTAACCCGTTGGGTCAATCTCACCACTACTCCAAAAATTTGTCCCTAGTGCTACAACTCTTCCTCCTACTTCTAAGTTGGCTTCTAAGTGAGAAAGCAGTAAGGTGCGTCCTGACGGAGGGTTTTGAGCGGCAAATAGCCAACCGTGATAAGTGCGAGTACGGATATCAGAAACTGTACCACTGGCAAAACTTCCCAAGCCATTGGTAAGCAACCATTCTCTTGTATCTAAATCAACCATTATTACTCAAAATCGTTATGACTATGATATAGTCGTAACAGATCGTAATTAAACTGTGATGGCGTAGAAGGGTGAATTTTACCTGACCCGAACCCAACACTACTAGATATAAGTTGAAGGAGAATTAGGTTAATGCCCCTCACTTACTCAGCAGAAGGATGCCTCCGTGTAGGTCAACAGGCTCCTGATTTTACAGCAACGGCTGTAGTGGATCAGGAATTTAAGACAATCAAACTTTCCGATTATCGCGGTAAGTATGTCGTGATATTTTTCTACCCCCTAGACTTTACCTTTGTTTGTCCCACTGAAATCATAGCCTTTAGTGATCGCTACGAAGATTTCAAAAAACTTAACACCGAAATCCTTGGTGTTTCCGTTGATAGCGAGTTTTCCCATTTGGCATGGATTCAGACGGATCGCAAATCAGGTGGCGTGGGAGACCTTAACTACCCCCTAATATCCGACATTAAGAAAGAAATTAGCGCGGCTTATAACGTTCTCGATCCAGAGGCTGGTGTTGCCTTGCGTGGTCTGTTCATCATCGACAAAGATGGTGTTATTCAGCACGCTACTATCAACAACCTGTCATTTGGTCGCAACGTCGATGAAACCTTAAGGACATTGCAAGCCATTCAATACGTACAGTCCCACCCTGACGAAGTTTGCCCTGCAGGCTGGCAACCGGGCGACCAAACAATGGTTCCCGATCCAGTGAAAGCCAAAGTTTACTTCGCCTCTGTCTAGGTTCATAGCAGTGCTTAAGCGTTAACATAAGCTAGTTTATATGTCAACGCGCGCTTCAGCTTTAACCACAGATAAACATAAAAAATTTGTGTTTATTTGTGGTTTTTACGTAATACCTTTTCTTTGTGAAGCTGTAATATATATAGTCCCCCGCTTACGCCGTCCTCTCTATATCTTAGAGGGACTACAGTTCCATTCCTAATAATGTGCATCTTCATACATAATTCGTATAAATATTCTGCTATCCTGCCGTCAGCAGTCAGCGATGAATTTAATTTTATCAATCTTCAGACCTATTGCTTAATCACCACAAATCATACATGCTGATAGTTAATGTCTGAGTGATTCCGATTTTTATATTAAATATAAATTAACTTTATCAAGGATAAAAATATGGCAATTTCAACTAACTTTAGTGGCTTATTAAATCAGCGCTTCTTTTACAATTTTATTCCAAGACCCGCAACGAATACGCTACGATTGGCAGAGGTGACACCCGATTTTCAACTGCCAGATATTACCAATGAAACTTTGGTAAAATTATCGAATTACAAAGGCAAGCAACCAGTATTACTTGCTTTTACTCGTATTTTTACAGAAAATCAGTATTGTCCCTTTTGCTTTCCTCATATTAAAGCTTTGAACGAAAACTACGAGCAATTCAAAAATCGGGGTGTAGAAGTTTTGATGATTACCAGTACAGATGAACGACAGAGTCAAATAGTTTTAAAGGATTTACACTTAAAAATGCCACTGCTGTACGATCCTAGTTGTCGTATCTTCCGTACCTATGGTGTTGGGCAAGCATTAGGAGCGCCTTTGCCTGCACAGTTCGTGTTAGATAAAGAAGGTAAACTACGCTACAAACATTTATTTTCCTTCCTAAACCACAACGCGGAAATTGAGACATTACTTGCACAATATTAACGTGTGTTGCTGGTACCACTACGTGAAACTAAAAATTCGTCTTGGCTCGATTACAAAGAAGAGAAGTTACAAGTCCCGTTTCCACAGAGATGCGCTCCTTCCCTAAGCGTGGAACTGACCACGGTTGGTTTTTCGGCTAACACCCATATTTACCGACACAATCACTCTCATTACTCGTCAATTCTACTGATTTATATACCTTTCTTGCCCGTAGGTGATTCAATTCCTCACAGATTTATGAAATGCTGTACTTATTTCTAATCGGCGGAAGCCGCTGAACAGACTTCTGAGAGTGCACGCAAGTATCTCCGTCTTGGGGAACCCAAACAGTTACTTCTGCTGGATAAAAAATTCTATCCGGCTAGCTTCAAAGCGAACAGAGTGCCTTGTCAGCAACACCCGGCAGGCAAGAGCAAGACTACGACTCTTGTTCCAGAATAAACTGCTTGGCATTTATTTTTTGGATCTCCATAAGAGCAGTTTTTGTGTAAGTCCTGATCTGATCTCTTATCGATGACCTATTTCCAATACTAATACTGGGAAAAACGGCAATATTAATTGTATGTTATAATAC